>NZ_JBHWZJ010000087.1:0-6275 GCF_042728415.1 Streptomyces sp. NPDC060198
GGCCCCCCGCCCGGGCGCGGGGGCGGCCCCCCGCCCCCGGCCCCCCCGGCCCGAGCACGCGACGGGCCGGCGGACCCGTCGAAGCAGGAGGTCAGCCCAGGAGCCGCGTCAGGCCGAGGCGGGTCCACAGGAGCGCCGCGCCGAAGGAGACGGCCGCGGTGGCGGCCGTGACCGCGACAGCCAGCGCCGCCGCCGCCGGAAGGCCGAGATCGGTGTCGATCATGGCGTCGGTGAGGACGCCCAGGACCAGGACATGGACCATGTACGCGCCGAACGAGGCGCCCGACAGCCGGGCCAGAGCCGGCCGCAGGCGTTCGGGGACGCCTGCCCTCAGCAGGGAGAGCAGCACGGCCACGCTGAACAGGGCGACCAGGACGCTCGCGTACGGGATCGCGTAGTGCACATCGTGCTGGTACCAGACGATCGCCGCCAGCGCCCCGCCGGCCGGGAGCAGCCACCAGAGCCGGAACCTGCCGAGCGTCCCGGCGGGCATCGACAGGAGCAGCGCGCCGAGGGCCGCGTAGATCAGCTGGTACGGGCCGAAGCCCCAGCCGAAGTGCGGCAGTTCGATACCCGCGACCTTCGACACGTCACCGAACAGGGACGGGGCGGCCCCGAGCACCAGGAGGGCGGCGCCGAGACCCCAGGGACGCTTGCCCGCCTTCACCAGGGAGACGAAGGCGAGGAGCATGATCACGGGGATGTAGGCGTACAGGTACCAGAGGTGGTAGGCCGGGCGGACCGAGGCGAAGACCGCGTCGAGCGCCAGGTCGCGGAGCGGGTCCGCGTTGGTGCCGCGCAGCTTGCCCCAGGCGAGGTAGAGCGCCGTCCACACACCGAGCGGCACGACGATCCGTACGATCCGCTGCCACAGCTGTCTGCCGTCACGGACCGGTGCGCCGACGAGGACGACCCATCCCGCGATCGCGAAGAAGAGCGGTACGGCGAAGCGGCCGGCCGAGTCCCCCACCAGACCGGCCCAATAGGTACCGGGAGCGTTCGACGCCTCGCGGCCCGCGGCCTTCACGAACGCGGAACCCGTGTGACAGACGATCACGCCGACGGAACAGAGCAGCCGGATCAGATCGATGTCGTAGCGGTGTTCGCGGCGCGGGCGGGCTTCGGACCCGTGCTGCGAGGGCTGCGCGGGGGCGGGCGCGCTCGGCGAGGAGACAGAGGAAGACATGATGGGGGAAGACTATGAACGCGGGGGTGCCGGGTGAACTCCGGTCGGGTGAACAGTCGCTACGCCCGGGTGGCGGCCGGGTGAAGGCCGCGCGCGGGAGCGTCGGTCCGGCGTGACCGTGGTCCCGGGGACGCCCGCGGCCGTGGAGGCGGCCCGGTGGGACGACGCTCGGGGCGCGGCGGGCCCGAGTTCACCGTGCTGCCGGTGAACTCCGGTCCCGGGGCCGCCGCCTGGCGCGTGGGTCGCGGCCGAAAGGACTCAGAGGCCCAGGCTGACACGGGTGCGTCGTACGGTTCGGCGCAGCCGGATCGCCGCTCCTCGCGGACCGCCGCCGGGAAGCGTGAGCTTCTGCAGGCGCCGGCGCTTGAAGTAGTGCTGGGTGCTCGCGTCGAGGTGCTCCCGCAGCCAGGACTCGGCCTCGTCGCGCAGCTCGGGGTGGAGGTTTGCCTGCATGCAGTACCCGACCGTCCGGACCAGCGGACCGAGGGATTCGGGGGACGTGGACGGCAGTTCGGGCACGGGCCCCTCGCCCTGCCGGTCCAGGTCGGGCAGGAGGTGGTCGACGATCGTCAGCGGGATGCGGTTGCTGTTCTCGTACGGGGCGATGCGGTCCAGGACGAGTCCGGTGCCGACCCGGGCGACGGGAACGCCGTAGTACACCGCGGCCGTGAACAGCGCGGTCGAGAAGCAGCCGACCACGAGGGTGGGCGAGCACCGCTCGTAGAGGGTCTCGGCGAGCAGCGGGCTGTCGAACGTGGTCAGCCGAACGCCGAGTTCGGCGGCGGCCTCGTCCAGTGCCCGGGAGTAGGCGGCCGGTGCGGTGGGGTGCGGCTTGAAGACGACGGAGGTGTGGCCCGCCCGCACCACGCCGCGCAGCATGCGGATGTGCAGTTCCTCCTCCTCCTCGGGAGTGAGGATGCCGAGGGCCGCGAGGTACTGCCCCAGCAGGATCGCCGTGGGCGTCTGCGTGCCGAGGGCGGCGAGCTGCCGGTCGCCGCCCGCCGCCCGGCCGATCTCACCGAGCACCTTGCGGAAGGCGTCGTTGGGCACGAGTTCCGGCTCGACCCCGAACTCCGACAGGAGGAGGGGGCGCAGCCCGGGCACGAGGTCCAGGTGGAGCACGCGCCGGATGCGGCAGGCGAGGGAGCGCGGCAGCTTGTTGCGGGTCGGGCCGTAGCTCATCAGGCCGTCCGCGTAGACGTGCACGGCGCTCTCGGCGAAGATCGCGGCGAGTGCGCGGGCGGGGTTGACCTGAATGGATTCGACGGCGAGGTCGACGGGGCCGGTGGGGTCGATGCCCCAGGCGAGGCGGAAGGCACGCTGCCAGAGCTCGGTCTCCTCGGCGCGCGGGCCCCAGCCGCTCGGGTGGTGCGGGCTGATGGCCTCGTTCCAGTCGACGACGGAGTCGAAGCGTGCGGCGATGTCCCCGTAACCGCGCATCTCGTCGAGCCGGAGGGCGGTCTCGGGGACCGAGGCGTTGTTGGAGACGAGAAGGATCCGGTGGCTGTCCTGCCCGGGTCCGAACTGTCCGGCGTCGAGAGCGGCGGCGAGGGTGGCCGCTCCGTACAGGGTCGATACCTGGAAGATCTGTGTGCGTCGAGTGGGCATGGGTCAGGCGGCCTTCTGCTTGTCACGCAGGCGGTTGAGCAGAGCGCTGCGCCTGGCGTCCATCATCTTCAGGGTCTGGTCGAGCACCTGCTGCGGCATGCGGTGGAGTGCGGCCGTCGACTCCTGGCGCAGGCGCCGGAAGGTCGCTGGTTCGTACTCGTCCGCCTTCTCGCTGTGGAAGGCGATCATCGCGCAGTAGGTGCGCACCGCCTTGGGCAGGAGGAGCTCCGCGTCCCGGTCCTCACGGATCTCGTCCAGCAGCGTGTCGTAGGCGGGGAAGAAGTCCAACTGGCGTGCGTCCTTGATCTGGGTCAGCGACGTCGTGACCCCGCGCCGGTAGAAGATGCCGTAGAGGTTGAGCGCCGCACAGGTGCGGGCCCGCAGGTGCAACTGCCAGATCCACAGCCTGTCCTCGGCGGTGCGCAGCCGGGTGTTGAAGCGGTGGCCGCCGTCCTCGAAGATCCGCCGGTGGTAGACGCCGGCCCATACGAAGGGGTAGTCGACCATCGTCTCCCACTCGGGCGAGGCGATGCCCTCCCGAGGGTCCAGCACCGTGTCCCGGAGCGGTGCGGGCGCGCGTTTCACGACCCTGCTGGTGCCGGTGGCCTGGACGTGGTCGGTGCGGGCGAAGTCGCAGTCCAGCTCGGTGGCCGCGTGCAGCAGCCGGCCCAGGTGGCCTGGGGCGTACCAGTCGTCGCCGTCGAGGAAGGTGACGAAGTCGCCCCGGGCCGCGTCGATGCCGCTGTTGCGGGCGGCTGCGATGCCCAGGTTCTTCTCGTGCCGGACGATCTCGGCGTTCGGCAGTCTGTCGGCCCAGCGGTCGAGGATGGCCGGTGTCTCGTCCGTGGAGCAGTCGTCCACCAGCAGGAACTCGACGTCAGGGCCGGTGTTGCGGGCGAGACTGCCCAGCGTCGTGTCGGCGAAAGCGCCGACATTGTGGAACGGAACGACAACGGACAGCTTCGGCACGCGGGCCCTCTCCTTCGATCATGGTCCGCACACGTTAGGGACGGGGCCGAAGGATCAGGTGTCGCCCGGTCCAACGGAGGGCGAACTCTGGATGTCTCCTGAGGGGTGCGCCGGAAGTGGCGCCGTCAACCCGGGGGCGCACGGGCGGGACGGGCAGGACGGACGGGACGGGCAGGACGGGCAGGACGGGCAGGACGGGCAGGACGGGCGGGACGGACGGGACAGACGGGACGGGCAGGACGGGCAGGACGGGCAGGACGGGCAGGATTTTCGACAGTCCCGTCACTCCACGCCGTACCTCGCACCGATCCCCGCGACGAGGATCTGGAGCCCGTCCGCGAACAACTCGTCGTACTCGGTGAAGAGTTCGGTACCGGCTGCGGCGACCAGCGGGAAGTCCGCCATCCGCGCGGCCCGCTCGGACACGTCGTAGCCGTCACGTCGTTCCCCGGGCATGGGCTGGACGCCTTGCTCCTCGGTGACGAAGCCCATCGTGTACGCGTTGACGGTGGCGGCGGCCCGTACGGCCTGTCCGAGGTCGAATCCGGCGTCGACCATCACGCGGAGGTGTTCCTCCATGCCCGGCGCGTGGTCGATGCCGGTGAAGCGCGCCCCGCTGAAGACCTTCGCGCCGTCGCGGTAGCGCAGCAGGGCGGTCCGCAGGGCGGTCTGCGAGGCGATGATCCGCTCCCGCCAGCCCCGGCCCGCGAGGTCCGCCGTCTCCTCGACCAGCATCCGGCGGTACATCGCCGTGGCCATCTCGTCGAGGAGTTCCTGCTTGTTCTTGAAATGCCAGTACAGGGCGGGCGCCTGGACGTCCAGTTCCTTGGCGATGGCGCGCAGGGTCAGCCCGTCGAGCCCCGTCTCGTT
The DNA here is from genome assembly GCF_042728415.1 of Streptomyces sp. NPDC060198. Classification (NCBI taxonomy): domain Bacteria; kingdom Bacillati; phylum Actinomycetota; class Actinomycetes; order Kitasatosporales; family Streptomycetaceae; genus Streptomyces; species Streptomyces sp. NPDC060198. Next base: position 4,634 of record NZ_JBHWZJ010000087.1, read on the forward strand.
CAGCAGCCGCAGTGCGGTCTCCGCGACCTTCGCCCGGTCGATCTTCGTCGTGCCCATCCCGCGCACTCTACCCCTCACCCCTTGACTCCTTAACGACGTTAAGGGCACACTCGCCGCATGGAACTTAACAACGTTAAGGACGGCAGTTCGCTGAACGTGGACGTGGACGTGCTGATCGTCGGCGCGGGCCCCTGCGGCCTCGCGCTCGCCTGCGACCTGGCCCGCCGCGGGGTGCGCCACCTCCTCGTCGAACGCTCGGGAACCCTCTTCGCGGGCTCCCGGGGCAAGGGCATCCAGCCCCGCACCCGGGAGGTCCTCGACGACCTCGGGGTGGGCGGGGCGGTCCGGGCGCACGGCGGGGCCGCGCCCGTGGGGATGCCCTGGAAGGACGGCGAGCGCCTGGGCGCGTACGACATGTTCCGCCGTGCGGCACCCACCGACGCGGAGCCGTACGGGGAGCCCTGGATGATGCCGCAGTGGCGGACGCAGGAGATCCTGCTCGCCCGGCTGCGCGAGCTGGGCGGCGACGTCGTCCTCTCGTCCGCCCTGACGGGGTTCTCCCAGGACGCCGACGGGGTCACCGCGCACCTCACCACCGGCGAGGTCCGCGCAGGCCACCTGGTCGCCGCGGACGGCGGACGCTCCACGGTCCGGCGTGCGCTCTCCCTCGCGATGGAGGGCGAGACCGTCGACCCGTCACCCACGCTGGTGGCGGACGTGCGGATCGAGCCGGCGGCGCTCGACCGGCTCAACTGGCACATCTTCGTGCACGACGCGGGCCTGCTCACCCTCTGCCCACTGCCCGGCACGGAGGACTTCCAGCTGGTCGCGCAGTTCCCGGAGGGGACGCCCGACACCTCTGCCGAGGGCGTACGGGCACTCGTCGCCGCCCGCACCCACCTCGGCGCGGACGCGGTCACCGAGGTCCGCTGGTCCTCGGACTTCCGGCCCCGTGCGGCGCTCGTCGAACGCTTCCGCCAGGGGCGCGTCCTCCTCGCCGGGGACGCCGCCCATGTGCACTCCCCGGCGGGCGGTCAGGGGTTGAACACCAGCGTCCAGGACGCCTACAACCTCGGCTGGAAGCTCGGCCAGGTGCTGCTGCACGGCGCGCCCGAAGCCCTCCTGGAGACGTACGAGCAGGAGCGCCGCCCGATCGCCGCGGAGATGCTGGGCCTCTCCACCCGCATCCACCGGGGTGAGCAGCGACGCGGCAAGGAGGCGCAGCAGCTCGGCCTCGGCTACCGCGGGGGGCCGCTCTCCGAGGGCGCGGCCGGCGTCCTGGTGGCGGGCGACCGGGCGCCGGACGGGGACTCGGGCGACGGGCGGCGGCTCTTCGACGTGTTCCGTGGCCCGCACTTCACCCTGCTGGCGGTCGGCACGGACGCCCCGCTGCCGGAGCCGGACGACGCCATGGTCCGGGTGCACCGCGCGCCGCTCTCGGCGGCGTACGGTTCCGGGCTGTTCCTGGTCCGCCCGGACGGGTACGTCGGCTGGGCGGGCACCACCGCCGAGGGCCTGGGCGCGTACGCCGCACGGCTGGGCCTCGCCCTGCCGGAACCGGGCGCCCCCGGAACCCCGCGGGGCGCAGCATCCGCTGAGCCAGATCATCGCGGCGGAGGCCCGGAGATTGCGGCCCGCCCCC
>NZ_JBHWZJ010000087.1:6285-23119 GCF_042728415.1 Streptomyces sp. NPDC060198
GGACTCAGATGCCGCTGAGCGAGAGCTTCGCGGCGAAGCCGAGGAAGAGCAGGCCGGCCACCGAAGTGGCCGTCGCCGAAAGCCGCTTGCGGCGGCGGAAGGCGGCGGCGAGGCGGGTCCCGCCGAAGATCAGCGCGGAGAGGTAGAGGAAGCTCGCCAGCTGGAGCAGCCCGCCCAGCACCACGAACGAGAGCGCCGGGTAGGCGTAGTCGGGCTCCACGAACTGCACGAAGAACGTTCCAAAGTCCAACCGCTTGTAGGCTCCCGCCCATGACCACCACGAAGACCGCACCCGAGTGGACCGCCGAGGAGCTGGCCGAGCTGGCCGAGCTCCAGGCCAGGAGCCAGGCACTGCCGGAGGACGCGCCCCGAGGACTCCTGTCGGTGCGGCTGTCGATCCTCACGGAGGACACCACCAGCCCAGCGCGGCAGGAACTCGACCTTTGGCGCCACGCGATACGAGAGGGCGTCAAGGTTGTCGGCGTGGCCAGGGACCTCGGAGTGTCCGCAACCAAGAAAGCGCCTTGGGAGCGCAAGGAACTCGGGGACTGGCTCAACAACCGCATTCCAGAGTTTGACATCATCCTGTTCTGGAAGCTGGACCGATTCATCAGACGCATCTCTGACTTGCACGAAGTCATCAAGTGGTGTGAGAAGTTCGGGAAGAACCTGATTTCCCTAAACGACACACTGGACCTGTCATCCCCCATGGCTCAAGCGATGGTGACGTTCGTCGCGGCAGTTGCAGAGATTGAGGCGGCCAACACCAAAACCCGCGTTTCATCCCACTGGGAATACACCAAGCAGCAAGATCAATGGCGTATCGGTAAGCCGTCATTTGGCTACAAGACTGGCAGGGTGCAAGGAAAACTCCGCCTAGTGCAGGACCCTAAGCAGGCGCGGGCGGTGCGTTACATGTATCACGCCGCAATGCGTGGAGTTCCGGCAAACCGGATCGCTAAGGTTTTGGACAGGGCCAAGGTTGCAACCTACAGCAACGGGAAGTGGAACAATCAGCAGGTGCTCAGGACCCTGAGAAATCCTGCCGTCAAGGGAATTCGCACCGAGGGAGGAACGAAGGCGGCCACTTACAGGTCCACCCCGGTACTGGACAAGAAGGGCCAGGAAATCAGGGTCGCGGATCAACCGATCCTGACGGATGAAGAGTTCGAGCAAGTACAAACCGCACTCTCCGTCCGCTCCAAAAACAAGCGCCGTCATGAGAAGAACCGCCGCCCCACCAGGTTCCTTGGCGTCATCAAGCATCAGTGCGGCAGGAACATCACCGAATCAAACAGCTACAGAGATCTTTCTACCGGAGAAGTGAAGGAATACCGATACCTGCGATGCAACGAGTGCCGGAGGCCGGGATTCGTCACGCCGGACCCTGAGCATGTGTACTCGGCCCTGAGTCACGCTGTCTTCGAGGCCCTAGGGGAATTCGAGGTGATCCGCCGCGAGTACGCCCGAGGCGACGAGAACAGGCGCGAGCGGAAGCGACTGGAAGAGTCCATCGCCTACTACATGTCCGGGCTGGAGTCTGGAGGAAGATTCGACAAGTCCGGGTTCATTCGAGAGAAAGCGGAGGGCACACTAGACGCCCTCATGAACGACTTGATGAAGATCGATCCGGATTCCACAAAGGACAGGTGGGTCTACGAGGCCACCGGCATCACCTACAGCCAACACTGGAAGACCGGTGGCGTCGAGGCAATGGAGAAGGACCTATTGAGCGCCGGAATAACTTTTGAACTTGGAAAACGAGACGATGGGGAACTGTTGGGCAAGTTGATCATTCCGCACGACGTCAAGAAGCGACTGATCAGAATGGACGACAGCTGGAGTTAACGATACTGGGCCTTTTCCTGCCTGACGGCGGGGCTGGCGGGTTGGGGCGCCCTGCGCGAGGTGAAAGACGAAGCTCCTGGTAGACGGGTTCACGACCAAGATCACCCGTGCCGACCAGGAGCTTCGCGTGCTTGTTCACCCATCGGCGATCGACCTGTCCAGCGCACACCTTCGTCACCTTGCCCGGTGCCTGGCCGCCCACCGCCGCAAGATCGGCACCCAACGGCGTCGCACCACGCCGAGCCGGCAGGCGCTTCTGGTCCTGGCTCACCTGCGCTGCGGCAACACCTACACTCAGCCGGCCGCCGCGTTCGGCATCGGATCGCGACCGTCTACCGTGACGTCCGCGAGGCGATACACGTCCTGGCCGCACTCGCTCAAAGCCTGGCCGAGGCGATGCGGACCGCACGCCGGCCGGCCTTCGTCATCCCCGACGGGACGCTCCTGCCAATCGACCGGATCGCCGCCGACACCCCGTTCCACTCCGGCAAGCACAGGCGCCACGGCGTGAACGTCCTCAGGGTTGTCCCGCAATCTGCGGTGCCGTAGCTGTCGTCGCGCACCCGCCAGGAATTGCGGGACAACTCTAGTCCTCACCGACCCATTCGGACGGCTCCTGTGGGCTTCGCCCGCGCTCCCCGGCCCCACGCACTACATGACCGCCGCCCGTACCCCCGGCATCGCCGACGCACTCGCCGAAGCCGGACTCAAGTGCTGGGCCTACAAGGCTCACAGGGCGCCGGCGGTTCCATCCGGGTGCCCTTCCGCGGCCGCGGGGATGACGTTACGGATCTCCGATGCGCGGGTCTACGCGGTCACGCCAATATTCGCGTGACCGGGTAACCGGCGGATGGACGCCTTCAGGGCCTCTCCCGACTGCTCACGGCTTCCACAGTGAGTGGCCGCCGCTTCCGCCTGCCCGGAGTGCTGGTGAGGGCAGAGAACGGGGTGACCTTGGCCGGGGCTTGGGGCTCCTTATGGGGCCTCTCCGGCAGCCCGAGGGCACGCAGTGCGTCTTGCTGCTCCTGGACGCTCATACGGGCGAACAGGGCTGCCGTGTCGTCAAGGTGAGACACGCCAGCCCCCTACGCGCTCGCCAGAGACAGCTTGGCGGCGAACCCCAGGAAGAGCACCCCGGCGGCCGTGGTGGCTCCGGCGCTGAGCGTCTTCCGCCGACGGAACATGGCAGCCAGGCGAGACCCGCCGAAGATGAGCGCAGACAGGTACAACCCGCTTGCCAGCTGGAGGAGTACGCCCAGAGTCACGAACCCGACGACCGGGTTGGACTTTGACACGAACTGCACGAAGAAGGAGATCAGGAAGAGGATGGCCTTCGGGTTGAAGATGCTGACCACCAGGGCCCGGCGGTAGGGCCGCTCGCGTACCCCGGCATCCGCCCCGGCGGCCCCCGGCTCCCCGGCGGCCAGGGTGTCCTCGGTGAGTTCGGCGACCCGCCGGGTGCGTTCCCGCCACAGCTCCCGGGCGGCACGGAGCATCCCGAACGCCAGCCAGGTGAGGTAGCCGGCACCCGCGTACTTGACCACCGCGAAGAGCAGCGGGGTCGTCTGGAGCAGGGAGGCGGCGCCGAGGGCGGACAAGGTCATCAGGACCGTGTCACCGGTCCAGACTCCGGCCGCCGCGACGTATCCGGTCCGTACGCCGCGCCGCGCGGCGACGGAGAGCACGTAGAGCGAGTTCGGTCCCGGCAGCAGAACGATGAGGACGAGGCCGACGAGGTAGGTCGGCAGATCAGTGACACCCAGCATGGGACGGAGTTTCGCACGCGTGATCCGGGTTCCGTCCAGGCCGGGGGCCGGCAATGGACGGTCCGGCAGGATCACAGCCGGACCGGAAGCGCCTTCAGATGCCAGTTGACGGGGTTGGTGCCGCGTTGCAGGAGCTCCGGACCGGTGGCGAGGCGCAGCCCGGGGAAGCTGCCGAGCAGGGCGGTCAGGGCGACGGCGGTCTCCTCCTGGGCCAGGTTCGCGCCCAGGCAGCGGTGGGCGCCGTGGCCGAATCCGATGTGGTGTTCCCTGCTTCGGCGGGTGCGGCCGATGTCCAGTCGGCCCGGGTCGGTGAAGGCGGCCGGGTCGCGGTTGGCGGCGGACACGATGGGCAGGACGGCCTCCCCGGCGCACACCGGGGTGGTACCGACGGCGGTGTCGCGGAGCGCGTAGCGGGGCAGCGCGCGCACGACGGGTCCGCAGTAACGCATGAGCTCGTCGACGGCGTGCGGCATCAGGGAGGGGTCCGCGCGCAGCAGGGCGAGCTGACCGGGGTGGGCCAGGAGCGCCTCGGTGCCGTTGGCGATGAGGTTGACGGTGGTGATGTGCCCGGCGACGACGAGATTGACGACGAGCGCGACGAGTTCCTCGGTGCTCAGCCGTTCGCGGCACCCGGGAGCGAGGAGTTCGGAGACGAGGTCGGATCCGGGACGGCGGGTGTGGTGCTCCACGAGGGCGTGGGCGTCGGCGACCATGCCGGCGAGCGCGTTTCCCAGTTCGTCGCCGCAGACCCCGGCGGTGAGTGTGGCGCTGCGGGCCCGCCAGCGGTCGCGGTCGGCCTCGGGCACGGCGATGAGCTCGCAGATGACGGTGATGGGCAGGGGCCGGGCGAAGTGCTCCACCAGATCCACCACACCGTCCTCGGCGTGCTCGGGCAGCCGGTCGGTCAGGTGGCGGGCGACGGCTTCGATCCTCGGCCTCAGCGCGGCCACCCGCACGGGTGAGAACGCGGCCGTCACCAGGCCGCGCAGTCGCCGGTGGTCGGGGCCGTCGGCGTCGAAGATCCCTGCGCGGAGGTACTTCTCGTGGTCCGGGCGCATGCCGCGCGCCTGCCAGGTCTGCTCCGTGCGGTGGGCCACCGGAGCGCCGGGCACGGCGGTGGCGTCCACCGTGAAACGGGGATCTCCCATGATCGTACGAATGTCGTCGAACCGGGTCGCCACCCACATCGGGTCGACTCCGGGGACGCGTCCGCGCACCATCCGCCGACGCGCGTCGTGGTCGGGGGCGTAGGCGGTGAACGGATCGCGGACCAACTCCCGGTCCGTGAGGTCGATGGGTTCGTCGGTGGGTCCGGTGACGCCCGCTTCCGGGTCCGGTACGGCCATGTCAGCTGCTCCCGCGGGTTCGTGTCCGGTGGGGGGGAACGCCCGGCGGTTCGGATCCGGAACCTCCCCCGGCATCGTCCACCCGGGCCGACCGGCACGGCCGGGGCCGGAGTCCAATCCACCCGGACGAGCGCAATCGCGGTGGGGCGGGGCGCCCCCGTCACCGTCCCGGGACGTTCGGCAACCGCGCAGGGCGGGAACGCGTCCCCAGTGACACGGAACGCGCGGCATTGCGGGCCGCGGGGACCTCACGGGCCACGGGGAGGCCGAAGTGAGACGCACACGAGCCACACGTTCACCCTCGACGACGATTCCGCGAGGGAATCCGTCGTCGACTCCGCCATCCGCCCCGGCGTCGACCCCGGCCCGGGCATCGGCGTCCGGTCCGGCAGCCGCGTCCGGCCGGGCAACGGCATCCGGTCCGAGGTCGGCCCCGGCCGGGACAGCGGCATCCGCTTCGGCCTCGCTCCCCGCCGCCGGACGGGGCCGGTCGTCCGCGCGGAGACGGGCCGTGACCGCCGCCGTCCTGCTCGTCGGTGCGGTTCTGGCGACGGGGTGCGAACCGGTGGAGGTGACCGGCGGGGCGAGCGCGCCGCCCGTACCCGTACCTGCCGCACCGTCTTCCACCAAAGCGTCCGCCACGCCCACTCTGTCGGCGACGCCCTCGCCGTCCCGGCCCTCGGACGACAAGCCGGCCGCTCCGGCGACGAGTTCGGGCGCCCCGGCGGCTCCGGCGCCCTCACCGTCCGCCTCGGCCCTGATGGCGACAGGCTCGCAGGGGGCGCGGGTGCGCGAACTCCAGGCCCGGCTGCGGCAGGCCGGGCACTTCGCCCGCAACCCCACCGGCTACTACGGGACGCTCACCTCCCGGGCGGTGGAGGACTTCCAGCGCGAGCTCGGCCTCCGGGTGACGGGCCGCACGGACTCCGTCACCTGGCAGCGGCTGCTGGCCGCCACGCGCACGCCCACGGCATCCGAGCTCGACCCGCCGACCGAACTCCCGGTGGCGGCCCCGGACCCGAGGTGCCTGAAGGGACGGGTGCTCTGCGTCAGCAAGGAGAGCCGGACCCTGGCGTGGATGATCGACGGCCGGGTGGTCTCGGTGATGGACGTGCGGTTCGGCTCGGAGTACACGCCGACCCGCGAGGGCGTCTTCTCCGTCTACTGGAAGTCGCGCCACCACGTCTCGACGCTGTACGGCTCGGCCATGCCGTACGCGATGTTCTTCAGCGGCGGCCAAGCGGTGCACTACTCGGCCGACTTCGCCGCGCGCGGTTACACCGGCGCGTCCCACGGCTGCGTCAACGTCCGCGACGAGAAGAAGATCTCCGCGCTCTACGAGCAGGTGAGGAACGGCGACAAGGTCGTGATCTACCACTGAGGCGCGGCTCGACCCGCGGAGCAGGGAGAAGGGGCGCGGACGGGACCGGGGGAACGTGTCCCGCCCGCGCCGATGCGCGGAGCCGAAGGTACGGGGGGAACCCCGGCTCGATGCGCCGCCGATGACCAGTCGGCTCACTTCCTACTGCGTCACCGGTCCGGAAAACGTCACAGCTGCCGCCCGGATGTGACCGGCCCCACAGCGGCGGCCCGGATCGGGGGCGGCCGGAGCGCGCCCCGCTATCCGTAGGAGCCGCGGCCCCCGCCGTGTCCGGCCCGCCCGGCCGGCGCGCTCTCCGCGCCCGACCCGCCCGCCCCGAAAGCGGCTGCGGGTACCGGGGTGGCCGGTCCGGGGCCCGCCGCCCACACCGCGGCGGACGCACCGGGCGCGCCCGCGGACGGCGTGACAGGCGGGGCGGCGCTCAGGTCCGTCGCCTTCGCGGACTTCTCGGTGGACGTCGCACTGCTCCTCGCGGGAGCCAAAGCCGCCATGGTGGCGGGGCCGTCCGCAGCGGTCCTCCGAAGTGGGAAGGAGGAGGACTGGCCCTGCTGGTAGGTGTCCGGGTCCCACTCGTCGCTGTCGCCACCGGTGCGGTCGGAGCCGTCGCCCGCGCCGTTCCGGTCCGGCCCGTCCGATCCGTCTCCCGTGCCGGAACCCTTGGGCGAGGAGCCCGTGACGGTGGCGCAGTAGGCCGGAATGTTCGCTTCGCCCCGCGCCAGTCGGGCGAGGCGGAGCTTCTCCCGGTCGTCCAAGTGCCCGTCCCGGTAGTCGTGGCAGTCCTCCACGGCTGCGGCGTACCCGTCGGAGTCGCTACCGCCGGAGCCGCCCGGGCCGCCGAACGTGCCCCGGTCCACGGTCCCGTCCCCGTAACCGCCCGCCCGGCTGCCGGGGGCGCCGGTGCCGTCCCGGCCGTCCGGGCCGCCGGTGCCCGGGGTGGCGTTCGCGCCGCCCGCCGCCCCGGAGGTTCCGCCGGCGCTTGCGCCGGGGGCGTCGCCGGTGCCGTCCGGAGTGCCGGCGGGCGCGCTTGTACCGGGGGTGTCCGGGGCGGCGCCGTCCGTCGACGCGGCCACCGAGACGGAGGTCGTCGGACCGTGCTCCGAGCCGCCGAACGCCCCGGTCAGCGCACCCGTACCGGCCGCCACGGCGACGCCGCCGAGCGCGCAGCCCGCGAGTGAGGCCGCCAGGCCGATGCGCACCGGGCGCCCGAAGCGGGGGCGCTCCCGGCGGCCGGACGAGGAGGGCGGTGTGCCGATCCGCACCGGGTCGAGCGTGCCCGCGTCCGGGGCGGTACCGGCTTCCGCGGCGGGGCCCACGGGCCGCCGGTGACGCCCGGTGCCGGATGCCCCGCGAGCCGGGCCGACCTGCCGGAAAGCCGCCACCGCGGCTTCCTCGCCCGCGAGTTCACGTTCGGACGGTGTTCCCGACCGGGCGGCCGCGCCGAGCGTCTCAAAGAGGCTCCGTGCGGCGGAACGCGCCTGAGCCCCGGGAGGCGCGACCGGTTCGCCGCGGAGCAGTCTCTCCGCCGCGTCCCTGTCGAGCCACTCGTCCTGCTCGTCGGCCATCACATGTCCTTCTGCGTCCACGGACGCGAATGCGTCACTCCGGGAACCACTCCCGCGGGCGCCGCCACACCACTCCGTCCCACGCGTTGCGCGGGTACGGCACCGAGCTCCGGCCCGGGCCCGTCCCGGACCCCCGCACCGTGCTCCGCCCCGTCGTTTCGCGGCCCCTGAGCGACCGTACCGGCCCATTCCGCTTCCCGGGGCTCCCCCGCCAGCATGTCCGCGAGCCGCTTCAACCCGCGGTGCGCGGCCGTGCGTACGGCACCGGGCCGCTTCCCCAGCGTCTGCGCGGCGCTCTTCGCGTCGAGGCCGACGACGACCCGCAGCACCACCGCTTCGGCCTGGTCCTGCGGAAGCCGGGCGATAAGCGCCATGGCCCGGCCGGTGTCGATGGCCTCCAAGGCCTCGCCCTCGGTGTCCGATTCGGCCGGACGCCCCGTCAGCTCCGTCTCGTCACCGCCGATCGCGGGCCTCCGGCCACGCATCCGCAGATGATCGAGGGAACGGTTGCGCGCGATCCGGGCAGCCCATCCCCGGAAGCGGTCGGCGTCACCGCTGAACCGGTCCAGGTCGCGGGCTATCTGGAACCACGTCTCGGAGGCCACGTCCTCCGCGTCCGCGTCCCCCACCAGCGTTCGTATGTACCCCAACAGCCTCGGCTGCACAGCGCGGTACACAACGCGGAAGCCTTCCTCGCTCCCGCCCTGCGCCGCGAGCACCGCGGCGGTCAGCTCCGCGTCGTCCCCCAGCACCCCTCAACCGCCCTGATGTCCCGAATCGCGGCTGGTCACCGCCGCTGCGCCACCCTGCGCGATCAGCACGCTACGTGCTGGGCGGGTGTCGCGTCCATGGCTTGTACAAGTCGCAACAAACCGTCGGCACCTGGCGGTGTGACAGAAAACGCGGTCGCGGCGCTGAGTGGAGTACGGGGCCGCTCTGCGGCTTCGCGGAAGACGGCCGGGGCCTCTCCTGTGGGGGGTGGCGGCCCCGGTCGTCTATCTGTCAGGACCTGCTCGGACGTGTGGGTTCGCGATCGAAACCCTGTCTGCGGCCGACCGGAGTGGCCCGCACGTCACCTACCTCCGCCCGGCCCGCCGAGCCCGATGCGCCGGGTGAGTGCGCGGTGGCGGAGCACGGGAGGAAGTCCGGGTCCGACTGATCGTCTTCGCATTCACGATCGGCGAGGCGGTCAAGGATCTGGCGGCGATCCGGGCCGACCCGCGAGAACAGGGTGGTGCGGGGCCGGTAGCGGCGCACCACCCGGCCGCTCGTCAGAGTGGCAGCTCGCGCTTCTTCCGACGCCGCCTCTCACCCAAGGCGGTCAGGGTGAAGATCCCTGCGACGACGACGGCGAACAGCAGGGACCCCAGAGCGTCGCCGGTGGCCAGAACCTCCACGAGACCGAAGAGCACTCCGATGATCAGTCCCGTGAAGACCGGATGCCTGGACGCCCACCTGCGTGTGTGGACACGGGGGTCGGAGATCACTCTTCTTCCCTCTCCTCAGTGAAAGTCGGGACTGCGGTAAGAGCAGCTGCGGCTCCTCGCCACCATGTACGGACACCTCGGGTGCCGGCCCCCGCACCTCGGTGGTTCTTCCGCCCTGCCGGTGCCGGCGATCCCGCCACTCCCGGCCGGGCCGGCACGCCCACACCGCCCACAACCCTCACGCCTGGTTGCGCGCCCGGCGGGACATGACCGCGCGCAGCACCCGGCGGCCCTCGGTCGAGTGGTCGAGCGCCCGCCGCAGCCCCGCGCCGCTGCCGGGTGAGCCGGCGGTCTCGGCGAGGATCTCCAGCAGCTCGCGCTGGCGGCGCAGTTCGCCCGTGACGAGCGGGCCCGCGTCGGCCTCGGCCCCGGCGGAGCCGATCCTCAGCAGCTCCAGCGCTTCCCGTTCGCCACCCTCCGGCACCCCCGGCGGGCTCGCGGGGTCCGCCGCCGGGGTGACCGCGTCCGGTGCGGGCGGCTGGTCGGCGCGGCGGTGGATCTCCAGGGAGAGCAGGGAGCAGGTGTCGGCCCACGCGCGCAGGGGTCCCGCCTCGAAGGTCTCCGGGGCGGCGTCCAGTACCGCGCGGATGCGCGCGAGCGGCTCGTCGGGCGCCTCGGCGCGTGCTGGACCGGCACCCGCCGGTCCGTCCAGGGCCGCGACGGTCTCGCGCGCGGCGGCGAGGCGGGCGGCCCAGGCGGTGCCGTCCTCGCAGCTCGCCCAGAGCGGGCGCAGCGGTTCCGTGCCCTCACCCTCCGGGGCCGGGGGCAGACAGCGGTCGAGGCAGGCGAGGCCGCTCGCGGCCAGTGCACGCGCGTCGGCGCGGGCGATGAGATCCCACAGGTTCATGACGTACCCCCTCGGTCTTCTTTGTCGCGTACAGCGCCGTGTGGCGCGAATACGTCACCGCACGCCGGCAGGAAACGCCCGCCAGGACGCCGCCGGAGCGCCCCACCAGCCCCAACAATCCCAGAAAGTAGGAAAAATGACGCTGGTTCGGCGCGAATTTGATGGAGGAAACCTGGAGGAAACCGGGAGGACTCGGGGTGGCCGACCCCCGCCCCGGCTGTCGGATGGCTTGATTCCGCTTGCCCTCTCGGCTCACGCGCCCCGCGGACGGCCTCCTCCGGCTCTCCGGCCGGCCCGGGGCCCCCGCCCGTCGTCCTCATCCCCGCCCGTCGATCTCCGAGGCCAGCGCGGTGAAAGCCGTCCAGCTCAGCGCCGGCTTCCCCGGCACCCAGAGCTTCTGGGCCGTGGCCGCGAGCGGCAGCCGGATGCCCTCGGCGACCTGCGCCTGTGTCTGAGCGTTCGGGAAGTCGCCCCAGACGGCGAACCGGCCGCCCAGGATCTGGTCGGAGTACTTCGCCGGGACCGGCCGGGTGCCGCGCAGCACGAGCGGGGTCCACTGTTCGTAGATCCGCTTGCCGGTCGGGTAGACGAAGGTGTTCGGCTGGCCGAGCACGTAGTAGAGGAACTCGTCGTTGAGGTTCACCACCGGGCGCCCCTCGCTCAGGTACGCCTCGGGTTCGCGGGCGCCGATCTCCTTGCCCGTCCAGTACTCGATCTCGATCCGCTTGTCCGCCTGCACGGTGCCGCCGCTGAAGAGGCCGTCGTTCCACGCCTTCGCGGTCATCCCCGCCGGGCGGACGACGGCGGCGCGGTCGTTGAGCCAGCCGGTGGCGAGGTCCTCGATGGTGGCTCCGTCGCCGTACTTCCGCCGCGCGGCGGCGAGGAGCTGCGGGTACGAGGCGCCGGGGTCCGGGACCGTGAGCGCCTGGTACTCGTCGGCGCCCAGGTGCCAGAACTTCCCCCCGAAGAGGCCGGTGAACTCGTCGAGCAGTTCGTCGATCAGCTTCGCCGACCCCGGTTTCGAGATGTCGAGGGACCCCTTGGACGCCGCCCCCGAGACGCTGCGGAGCTGGAGGTCGGGGTGGGCCCGCAGGACGGCGCCGAGGTGTCCGGGCGAGTCGATCTCGGGGATCACCTCGATGTGCAGGCTCTTCGCCAGCGCCAGGATCTGCTTCACCTGGGCCTGGCTCAGGTGGTCCGGGGAGACCACCTCGGGGTGCGACCGGGACTCGATGCGGAACGCCTGGTCGTCGGAGAAGTGCAGCCCGAGCTGGTTCATCTTGAGGTCCGCCAGGTCGCGGAGCCGGTCCTCGATCCAGTCGACGCTGTACGGCTTGCGCGCGATGTCCAGGTTGAGGCCCCGCTGCGGGCGGTCGGGGCGGTCGTTGACGACTCCCTCGGGAAAGGTGCCGTCCGCCTCGACCGACTGCTTGAGGGTGCGGGTGCCCCAGAAGACGCCGGCCTCGTCGGGCCCGCTGATGGTCACCCGGCCGTCCCGCACGGTGAGCCGGTACGACTCGGCGCCGGTCTTCGCTCCCTCGTCCAGGGAGAGTTCGACATCACCCGTACGGGGGGCAGCCTCGCCCCGGTAGTGCAGTTCGAGTTCCCCGGCGAGCAGCCGGGCCTCGTCGGCGAGGGCGCCGCTGCCGTCCGCGACGACCACCCCGCCGGAGGAAGAGGGCTTCCAGCCGGGGCCGCGCGCGGCGGTGTGCTCGCGTACGGCGGGGATGGTGCGGGGCGCCTCGGACAGGGGGTAGCTGCGGGTGGGCGACGGGGAAGCGGATATGGCGGGCGGCGACGACGCGGCGTCCCCGGTGGGCTCGGAGCCGCCGCCGTCGCCCGAACCGCAGGAGACGAGGGCGAGCGTGGCGGCGGTGGTGAGGGCGGCTCCGGCGACGAGGGCACCGCGTGAGGGGGACGTGCCGCGTGAGGGGGACATGGGGGTGGAACCTCCGGGGCGTGGGGGGCGTGGAGGGCGGGACGTGAGGGAGATGCGCACGCCGCAGAGATACGCGCGCCGGGGGCACGGAGAGGGGCCTCCGGGCCTCACTTAGCCCGATCGAGGGAAGCAACGACGGTCGCGATGTCAGTCAAACGTTCCGAAACTCTCTCGTTCGAGTGGTTTTCTGGGTTCCGCCGGACGGGTGTCGTCTGGTCTCGCTACGGTTGCGGCACATACGTCACTCCCTTCACTTTCGTCCCCCCGTGCGACCTCGCTGCCTTCCCGACCCCTCTCCGGGTCCTTGATGTTCATTCGTCCGAGGAGTTCACGCTGTCCAGGTCCAGCGAGCCCACCACCGGTCCGCCGGAGCAGGTGCGGCAGACCGGCCGGACGGGCCGTGCCGTCCGCGACCGTGTCCCCGCGCCCGCCCCACCACACCGTGCCCCGGCGGACCCCGCCTGCCCGGCCCCCGCCACGACGGGCCCGACCGTGACGGCCGGTACGACCGGCCCGACGGGCCCCGCCGGCCCGCCGGACCCCCGGCTCGCGGGACTCGCCCGGTTCAACGCCGCCCCGTTCCTGGTGGCGGAGGCCGCCCTGCTGGAGTGCTGCGGAAGTACCCGCTGGGCGCACCGCATGGCCTCGTACCGCCCGTATCCCGATCTGGACTCCATGCTCGCCGCCTCGGACGAGGCGGGTTACGACCTGTCTCCCACGGATGTCGCCGAGGCGCTCGCCGGAGAGGCGGCCCTCTCGCTGCACGAGGACGCGCCCCACGCGGCGCGTCTCGCGCTGCACGCGGCACACGCGGCGTACGTGACCAAGTTCGGGCACGCCTTCGTGATCTGCCTGGACGGCCACCGGCCCTCCCACCACGTGGACCAGGTACTCGCCGGCATCAGGGCCAGGCTGGCCCACGACGAGGACGAGGAGCGCTCGCTCACCGCGGAGGAGATGCGGCGGCTCGCCCGGGAACGCATCATCGAGCTGGTGACGGCGCCCTCCCCGGGCGCGGCACCGGACACGGGTGCGGGCGTGGAATCCCCTAGCCCGTCCGTGGCTGATCGATTGCCTCTTTGATCACAGCGAGGGCCCCGGCGCGAACGAACCGACAAAGCGTCGCTACCATGGCCGGGGCCGGTGGACCGTACCCGGCCGGGTCAGACCGACAGTCAAGCCGGCCGACCCCAATCCCCGCTCCCGGAGGGTTCTTCCGTGCCGGCTGGAACGCTGTACCGCGGCCGGGAAGGCATGTGGTCCTGGGTGGCTCATCGAGTCACCGGTGTCCTCATTTTCTTCTTCCTGTTCGTACACGTCCTGGACACCGCTCTCGTCCGTGTCTCCCCCGAGGCGTACGACGACGTCGTGGCCACCTACAAGACCCCGATCGTCGCGCTCCTCGAGTACGGCCTGGTCGCCGCCATCCTGTTCCACGCGCTGAACGGTCTGCGGATCGTCGCCGTGGACTTCTGGTCCAAGGGACCGCGCTTCCAGAAGCAGATGCTCTGGACCGTGCTGGGCATCTGGATCGTGCTGATGGTCGGGGCCCTGTACCCCGTCCTCGGTCACGCCGTACGTGAAATCTTCGGGAGCTGAGGCCCATGTCGACCGAGACCTCCTCCGCGATCGGTGACGTCGAAGGCGTGAGCCTGTACGACGTCGACCACCCGGCTCCGGTGATCGAGCCCCCGCGCAAGCGGACCGGCAAGACGCCGAAGTCGACGCGCGGCAACTTCGAGATGTACGCCTGGCTCTTCATGCGCCTGTCGGGCATCGTGCTGGTCGTCCTCGTCATCGGCCACCTGCTGATCCAGCTGGTGCTCGACGGCGGCGTCTCCAAGATCGGTTTCGCCTTCGTGGCGGGCCGGTGGGCCTCGCCGTTCTGGCAGGTCTGGGACCTGGCGATGCTCTGGCTGGCCATGCTCCACGGCTCCAACGGCCTCCGTACGGTCATCAATGACTACGCCGAACGGGCGAACACCCGCTTCTGGCTCAAGATGCTCCTGTACACCGCCACGGTCTTCACCGTCCTGCTGGGCACGCTGGTGATCTTCACCTTCGACCCGAACATCCGCTAGGCGCCGGGCCAGAGGGACCAGAGGAAATCATGCAGATCCACAAGTACGACACCGTCATCGTCGGTGCCGGCGGCGCCGGTATGCGCGCGGCCATCGAGTCCACGAAGCGCAGCCGCACCGCCGTGCTGACGAAGCTCTACCCCACCCGCTCCCACACGGGCGCGGCGCAGGGCGGCATGGCCGCCGCGCTGGCGAACGTGGAGGAGGACAACTGGGAGTGGCACACCTTCGACACGATCAAGGGCGGCGACTACCTGGTCGACCAGGACGCCGCCGAGATCCTCGCGAAGGAGGCCATCGACGCCGTCCTCGACCTGGAGAAGATGGGCCTGCCGTTCAACCGCACGCCCGAGGGCCGTATCGACCAGCGCCGCTTCGGCGGGCACACCCGCAGCCACGGTGAGGCCCCCGTCCGCCGGTCCTGCTACGCCTCGGACCGCACGGGCCACATGATCCTCCAGACGCTGTACCAGAACTGCGTCAAGGAGGGTGTGGAGTTCTTCAACGAGTTCTACGTCCTGGACCTCCTGCTCCAGGAGGACCCCGAGACCGGCGTGAAGAAGTCCGCCGGTGTGGTCGCGTACGAGCTCTCCACGGGCGAGATCCACGTCTTCCAGGCGAAGGCGATCATCTTCGCCTCCGGCGGCACCGGCAAGTTCTTCAAGGTGACGTCGAACGCGCACACCCTGACCGGTGACGGTCAGGCCGCCGCGTGGCGTCGCGGGCTGCCGCTGGAGGACATGGAGTTCTTCCAGTTCCACCCGACGGGCATCTGGCGCATGGGCATCCTGCTGACGGAGGGCGCCCGCGGTGAGGGCGGCATCCTCCGCAACAAGGACGGCGAGCGCTTCATGGAGAAGTACGCGCCGGTCATGAAGGACCTCGCGTCCCGTGACGTCGTGTCCCGCTCCATCTACACGGAGATCCGTGAGGGCCGCGGCTGCGGTCCCGAGGGCGACCACGTCTACCTCGACCTCACGCACCTCCCGCCGGAGCAGCTGGACGCGAAGCTCCCGGACATCACGGAGTTCGCGCGTACGTACCTCGGCATCGAGCCCTACACGGACCCGATCCCGATCCAGCCGACCGCGCACTACGCCATGGGCGGCATCCCGACCAACGTCATGGGCGAGGTGCTCTCGGACAACACGACCGTCGTCCCGGGCCTCTACGCCGCCGGCGAGGTCGCCTGCGTGTCCGTGCACGGTGCCAACCGTCTGGGTACCAACTCGCTGCTCGACATCAACGTCTTCGGACGCCGGTCGGGCATCGCCGCCGCCGAGTACTCCGCGGAGAACGACTTCGTCGAGCTTCCCGAGAACCCGGCACAGATGGTCGTGGACCAGGTCGAGCGCCTGCGGAACTCCACGGGCACCGAGCGGGTCCACGCGATCCGCCTGGAGCTCCAGGAGTGCATGGACGCCAACGTGATGGTGTTCCGCACCGAGCAGACGATCAAGACGGCGGTCGACAAGATCGCCGAGCTGCGCAAGCGCTACCGAGACGTGTCCATCCAGGACAAGGGCAAGCGGTTCAACACGGACCTGCTGGAGGCCGTCGAGCTGGGCAACCTGCTCGAACTGGCCGAGGTCATGGCGACCTCCGCGCTGGCCCGCAAGGAGTCCCGCGGCGGTCACTACCGCGAGGACTTCCCGAACCGCGACGACGTCAACTTCATGCGCCACACCATGGCGTACCGCGAGGTCGCGGCCGACGGCACCGAGTCGATCCGGCTCGACTACAAGCCGGTCGTCCAGACCCGCTACCAGCCGATGGAGCGTAAGTACTGATGGCTACCCCGACCCTGGAGAAGACGAGCGCCCCCGAGCCGGGCTTCGCCGACACCCCGTACATCACCGCCACGATCCGGATCCGCCGCTTCAACTCGGAGGTCTCCGAGGAAGCGGTCTGGCAGGACTTCCAGATCGAGATCGACCCGAAGGAGCGTGTGCTCGACGCCCTTCACAAGATCAAGTGGGAGCAGGACGGCACGCTGACGTTCCGCCGTTCCTGCGCGCACGGCATCTGCGGCTCCGACGCGATGCGGATCAACGGCAAGAACAGGCTCGCCTGCAAGACGCTGATCAAGGACATCAACCCGGAGAAGCCGATCACGGTCGAGGCCATCAAGGGCCTCACGGTCCTCAAGGACCTCGTGGTCGACATGGACCCGTTCTTCCAGGCGTACCGCGACGTCATGCCGTTCCTGGTCACCAAGGGGAACGAGCCGACCCGCGAGCGCCTGCAGTCCGCCGAGGACCGCGAGCGCTTCGACGACACCACCAAGTGCATCCTGTGCGCCGCGTGCACGTCCTCGTGCCCGGTGTTCTGGAACGACGGCCAGTACTTCGGCCCGGCGGCGATCGTCAACGCGCACCGCTTCATCTTCGACTCGCGCGACGAGGCCGGTGAGCAGCGGCTGGAGATCCTCAACGACCGTGACGGCGTGTGGCGTTGCCGCACGACGTTCAACTGCACGGACGCCTGCCCGCGTGGCATCGAGGTCACCAAGGCCATCCAGGAAGTGAAGCGCGCGCTGATCACGCGTCGCTTCTGACCCGGAAGTCCCGACGGGAG
>NZ_JBHWZJ010000088.1:0-22922 GCF_042728415.1 Streptomyces sp. NPDC060198
CGCCACCCGGACGGGTGGCGGGCGCCGGGAGCGAGGGCTACCAGCGGTCCCGGTGCACGACCTCGGCGACCGGGCGGCGCCGCACGGGGCCGAAGTTCCCCTTCGGCCACCCCACCGGGACGGCGGCGAAGGTCCGCATCTCCTCGGGGATGCCGAGCGCCTCCTTCCACTCCTCCTCCAGCATCAGGTGCCAGATGGTGACATTGGCCGCGAGACCCAGGCCCCGTGCCGCCAGCAGCAGGTTCTGTACCCCCGGATAGACGCAGGAGCCCTCCGCCAGGGCCTGGAAGCGGTCCTGCGTGGTCATCAGGCGCTCGGTCGCCACCGGCCCCAGCGCCACGGCGGAGGCGATCAGGCCCTCCTCGTCCAGGCGGGGCTCGGGGAACCGGTAACACGGCACGATCAGCGCGGGCGTGTCGGCGAAATGGTCGCGCTGGTACTCGATGGCCGCGACCATCCGGGCGTACGCCGCCTCGTCCATGCCCTTCGGGGCGTACTTCCCGGTCGTCGCCAGATAGGCGTCCACGCACCGCTTCCACAGCGGAGCCAGATCCGCCATCACCTGCCGGTCGGTGACGACGACGTACTCGTAAGCCTGCATGTTGCCCCCGCTGGGGCCCCACACGGCGGCCTGCACGAGTCGCTCCAGCGTCTCCCAGGACACCGGCTCCGGCGAAAGCCGACGCATGGCGCGCATGGTGGACATGGTGGCGAAGAGGGTGGGGTCTTCGGTTGCCGGGACTTCCCGGGGCAGCGATTCCGTTGTCATGATCGCGGAGTGTACGGGTCCATATGGGGGAACGTGCGGGGGTGTTGGACCTCCGTCGGAGAGTCGCCCGGCAAGGACGGCGGTCGGGCGTCACCATCGAGCCGGCACCCGGGGATTCGTACACCTGCCCAGACCCCCACCGCACGGGGGAACATGGGGCCGATCATGCTCCGCGAGGGCGTATAAAGGCCCTTCGGAGCAGCCGGCGTCCCCCGATGGCCCACCTCATCCCCCACGCGGCAGGCGTCACCGCGTCACCGAGCGGAGGAGCGCGCCATGAGCACCTCGGAACACATCACCGACCTGCTGGTGTCGAACTTCGGTACCGACCCCGAGTCGATCGGGGACGATGTGCCGCTCCGTCGGCTACGTCTGGACTCCCTTGCCCTGGAGGAGCTGAGGCTGCTCATCGAGGACCGGATGGACGTCGACCTGGAGGACGTCGAGATCACCTCCCGCGACACCGTCGGAAGGCTCGTCTCCGCCGTGCACGACAAGGTCACCGCGTGACGGGCCGGCCGGCCCCCGGTCCGTGGCCGCGTCCCCGCCCGGAGCCGTTCCATGCCGCCGTGACCGGCATCGGCCTGATCACCGCCGCCGGGGTGGGCACCGACGCCTCGTGGCGCGGAGTCCGAGGCGAGGGCGGCGGGCCATCGGTGCCCCACCGCAGCGAACTCGAGGGCCTTCCCTGCGACTTCTTCTACACCGTCACCGGCCTGGACACCCGGGCCGAACTCGGCATCGCCGCCCAGCGGCTGATGGACCGGTTCTCCCAACTCGCCGTCATCGCGGCCCGCGAGGCCGTCGCGGACGCGGGCCTCGACCCCTCGGTCTGGGACAGTGCCCGGGTCGGCGTCGTGATCGGCTCGGCCCACGGCGGACTCCCGTTCTACGACGAACAGCACACCGCCCTCGGCGAGCGCGGGGCACGCCGGGTCTCGCCGAAGCTCGCCCCCCTCGTCGTCGTCAACGGCGCTGCCAGCAGCGTCACCCTGGACCTCACCGTCCACGGCCCCAGCCTCGCCGTCTCCACCGCCTGCTCCTCCGGCACCGTCGCCATCGGCACGGCACACCAGTTGCTGCGCACCGGGGCCTGCGACATCGTGATCGCGGGCGGCGCCGAGTCGGTCTGCTCCCGGCTGCTGATCGCCAGCGCCTGCCAGATGAAGGCGGTCTCCACCCGACGGGACGACCCGGCCTCCGCCTGCCGCCCCTTCGACGTCCACCGGGACGGTTTCGTCGTCGGCGAGGGCGCCGGACTGCTGGTCATGGAACACCCCGACCACGCCCGCGCCCGGGGTGCCCTCGTCCGGGCCCACGTCAGCGGCTACGGCGCCGCGAGCGATGCCTTCTCCACCGTCGCCCCCGAACCCGACGGCCTGGGCGTCGAACGTGCCCTGCGCACCGCCCTCGCCGACGCGGGGCTCACCGGCCAGGACATCGGTCACGTCAACGCACACGGCACCTCGACGGTCGCCAACGACCTCATCGAAGCGACCATGCTCCATCGGGTCATCGGCGACCAGGCCCTCGTCACCTCGACCAAGGCGATGACCGGCCACACCCTCGGGGCCGCCGGAGGTATCGAGACCGCCCTGACGGTCCTCGCGCTCCAGCACCAACTGATCCCGCCGACCGTCAATCTCGACGCGCCGGACCCCGAGATCCCGGTCGAGGTGGTGAGCAAGGAGGCGAGGCCGCACACCTTCGAGCACGCCGCCAAGACCTCGCTCGGCTTCGGCGGACACAACGCGGCCCTCATTCTCACCCGGGCCTGAGGCAGGAGGAACACGCATCATGGGCGAGGAGATCATCCGGTCGCTGTCGGTGGAGGGGGTGCCCTTCGCCTACCGTCTGCTGAGATGCGACAGCGGTCCCGGCGGCTCGGGGCAGGCGCGTGTACCGGGCCCCGGTTCCGGTCCGGACGCCGCACGGGTCCCGGGCCCGCAGGAGGCGCCCGGGGCCGGTGCGGGCCCGCGTCCCGGCCCCGTCACCGAGCCGGTCGTGGTGCTCGGCGGGGCGCTCCAGGGCATGTACGGATGGCCCCAGATGGACGACCACCTCGGACCGGTCGCCGACGTGGTGACCGCCGACCTCCCCGGCATGGGAAGCGCCGGTGCGCTGCCGCCCGGACCCAGTGCCGTACTGCTGCGTCGGGCGGTCACCCGCATCGTCGACGACCTCGGCGTCCCACGGGTCAACCTCTTCGGCTTCTCGTACGGCACCGCGATCGCCTTCGACTGGGCACGCCACAACCCCGGCAGGGTGGCCCGGATCGCGCTGGGCGGGGTCCCCACGCACATCTCCCGGGCCCAACGCGCCCATTGGCAGCAGGCGGTGGAGCGGATGACCGCAGGCGACGCGGACGGGCTCGCCACCCTCGCGGCCGAGGCCCTGATGTGTACGGACCCCGAACGGTACGTCCACCGGGGCGCGTTGGCCCAGCGCTACGTGCGGCGGTCCTTCCTGCACGCCCTGCGCACCTCGCCGCACGCCGCCGACTCGCTGGTACGGGCCCTGGGCGACCGCCCCGACTTCTCCGGCGGGCTCACCGGGGTGCCGGCGCTGGTCTTCGCCGGCGAGCACGACACGGTCACCTCGCCGGAGCGGCAGCGGGAGTTCGCGGAGAGCGTCGAGGGCAGCCGCTTCCTCACCCTCGCCGACGCCGACCACTGGGTGGTACTCGAACGTGCCGACGACGTGGCCGAGTTGGCGGCCCATTTCTTCACGGACCGCTCACTCCCCGCCGACCGGAGGCCAGGGCCGGTGGCCCGGCAGGCGTACGCCGCACCCGCCCCCCGGGCGGGGGCCTGAGGCGCCGCCGGGCGGCTACGCCGCCGGCTGGGGCTGCTGGGACAGCTGGACCAGCGAGCCGTCGGCAGGGTCCAGGGAGTAGCTGAACACCAGCGGATCGGCTGAGCGATCGGCGAGCGTGTCGAGCTGCTCCAGGAAGCGGGCCAGGGTGATCGGCTGGTCCGTGGCCGAGGAGTTGAAGGGCCCCGCCACCTCGATCCTGGCCGTCTCGGCGATCCGGATGTCGTGCTTGGCGCCGCTCGCCTTCCACAGGGGCACCGAGGAGTCGGAGCAGTCCCAGGCGCCTTCCTCGGCGGAGACGTAGATGATGTCCTGACTGATGCGGTGGCCGAGCAGGCGCAGGGCGGGGCCGGTCGCGACGGCGCATACGTCCGGGTCCTGCGGCGTCGGTGACGGCGACGATGTGGCCGTGTCGTCCTTGCCGGCCGTATCGGCCGGGGCGGCGGGCGCCGGGGCCGTGGTGGAGGGCGTTGGGGCCGCGGACGGCTCGCTCTTCGAGCCGTCGCAACCGGCGAGTGCCAGCAGCAGGGCGATGCCGAGCACCAGCGGCCCGCCCCGGGCGTACCGCAGTCCGCCGTCTCCTGCGCGCCCGCCCGTTCCAGCCGTGTCGATCATGGTTCCCCCCATGGTGAATCCCTCCGCGTGGACGACCTGTTGGTCCTGCGCGGGGCGGGCGGACGATCGCCACCCGCCATCTACTGAGTGCACCGGCGGGGCCGTCCGGTTGCATCCTGGGGGAAACTGGTGCACGCCGTTCCGTCCGGCGCACGGTGTCCCGTCGGTCCGGCGCATGGTGTTCCGTGGTCCGGCGCACGGTGTCCCGTCGGTCCGGCACGGCGGAGGGCCGCCCGCGAGCGGACGGCCCTCCACGGTCGACGGTGCGGGGTCAGTGCCCCTTGCCGCGCCCCTTGCCCTTACCGTGGTTCTTGTCGTCGTGCTTCTTGTCGTCCTTGGATGAACCGCCGAGGTTCACGCGCACGATCTGCGGGTCGTGGTCGCTCGCCTGGTCGGAGAACTCCGCGTTGATGTGCACCACGTCGTAGTCGAGCCGGCGGACGCCGGGGCTCGTCAGGATGTGGTCCAGCGTCTGGGAGTTGCCCTCGTACACGTAGCTGTACTGCTCGTCTCCGGGCAGCGTGGTGATCAGCGGCTTGAGTACCTTGCCGTCGGTCAGCGCGGCCACGGCGGGGGAGAACGCGAAGTCGTTGAGGTCGCCGAGCGTGATGACCTTGGCCGACTTGTCCGCCGCCAGCAGCGACTTGACGAAGGCGTTGACCTCGGCGCCCTGCTGGATGCGCTTGACCTCCGAACTGCGCTCCGGGGACTGGTTCTTGCCGTGCAGGGGCAGGTCGCCGCCCTTGGAGGCGAAGTGGTTGCCGATGACGAAGACGGTCTCGCCGCCGAAGCGGAACTCGCCCACCAGCGGCTTGCGGCTGTCGGCCCACGCGGCGCTCGTCGGGTTGATCCGGCCGGGCGAGGCGGAGAGCTGGACGCCCTTGCGGGTGTCCACCGCGGTGACGGCGGTCGTCGCGTCCCCACCCGGGCGGTCCACGAAGGAGACCCGCTTCGGGTTGAAGAGGAAGACGTTGCGGATGTTGCCGCCGGGCTCGCCGCCGTCCTTGCCGTCCTCGGGGGCGATGTAGCGCCAGGAGTACCGCGGTCCGCCGGCGGCGACGATCGCGTCGGTGAAGCGCTTCAGCGTCGCCTCGGAGCCGACCGTACCGTCACTGGTCGCGCCGTTGTCGTCCTGGATCTCCTCCAGGGAGACCACGTCCGGCGAGGAGAGGTTGACGGCGACGCCCGAGGCGAGGGTGTCGAACTTCGCCTGGTCGTCCAGCGCGTCGAGGTTCTCCACGTTGTACGTGGCGACCGCGAGCTCCTTCTTCTTCTGCTTGCGGGTGACCTCGCGCTTCAGTCCGTTGTCGGTCCGCGTGCCGACCTCGGTGGCCTGGAGGGCGTAACCCCCGAAGGAGACGTAGTCGAGGACGCCCGTCGTGGTGCCGGAGAGCACGTCGCCCACGTTCGCGGCAGGCAGCGGCTTGGCGGTGTCCAGGGACATCACCTCGATGCGCCCGGTGTTCTGGTCGGTGTACGAGGTGTAGATCGTGCCGCCGCGCGCGCTGGGGTTCTCGTTCGGCTTGACCGTCACCCACATCTCGCCGTAGGTGTTCGTCGCGCCGACGACCCGGGTGTCCGCGATCTGGACGCGGACGCCTTCGAGGGACTCGTACAGGTCGAGGGCGTAGGTGTCCGGCTGCAGCGGCAGCGCCTCGATCGAGCCGCCACCCGCGGTGGGCGTGTACGCGGCGGGTACGGAGGAGGCATCGAGCACGACCGGGGCGGGCAGGGCGTTGCCGTGCGACAGCACCGTGGTCTTCGGGGCGGTGATCTCGGTGACCGACTGGGCCCCGGTGCCCGGGTAGTACTCGTCGACCTTGCCGCCGACCAGGACGGAGTCACCGGCGACGACACCGGGGGCGGCCGATCCGGTGTAGACGAAGACGGCCTCGCTGGTGCGGGCGTCCGCGTCCGGGGCGGTGTCCTGGAGCCAGTAGCCTCGCGAGCCGGTCGTACGGATGCCGGTGACGACGCCGGGTACCGCCGTGACGGTCTGGCCGTCGAGCGGCGAGAGGCGGGTGGTGCCCTGGATGTCGTGCACCCGGACGGTGCCGGGCTCGGTGGGCTCGCTCGGCTCCTCGGGGTCGGTGGAGCCACCGCCGGGGGTCTGGCCGGCCGAGTTGACCGGGGTCGGGGCGCCCGCGGTGAGATCGGCCGAGTTGTCGTCGGTGTCGGTCAGCGAGGCGGCACGGGCCACGGAGGCGGTGGCGGACGGTGCGGGGGCCGGGGCGGTCTCGCGGACGACGGCGGAGCCGTACCCGACGAGGTCGACGATCCGGGTGTCGATGGCGCAGTCGGCCGCGGTCTTGCAGGTGAGCGGGGTGGTACCGGAGACCAGAGCGACCGTGCCGCTGCCCGCGGCCATCGCGACGGTGCCGGTGGCGTCGGGGGTGGGCAGCGCGACCGTGCCGCCCGTACCGGCGGACTCGGCCACGAGGTAGCGGCCACCCGGGGCGACGGAGCCGGCCAGGGGGGACACCTGCCAGAGCGAGCCGGCGGACGGGGTGCCGGGCAGGTACTGGACGCTGTAGCCCGAGAGGTCGAACGCCGCACCGCCCGCGTTGCCCAGCTCGATGAAGTCGCGGGTGAGCGTGGCGCCCGAGTTGCCGCCACCGCCGTAGACCTCGGAGATCACGGCGCTCGCGGACGGGGCGGCGAAGGCTGCGGGCAGGGCCGTCACCGACAGCGCGACGGCGACGACACCGGCCAGCGCGGCCGAACGGGCTCTGGATATCTGCACGGGTACTGCCCCCAAAGTGTGTAGTGAGAGCAGAAAGCTATGCGCGTAGAACATGCATGACAAGGCATCAGAGGTTAATTCCCCGCATCGTGTGGGTGAGTTGCCGGTGCGGCGGGTACCCGACGGTGATGTGTTCGAGCACGAAGGAGCGGACGGCGGGGGACACCCGGCGGGTACGGACGGCACGGCCGGGACCGGGTGACGCACCGCGTCCGACGCCGCGCGCTGATCCGCCGAGGACGGCGGGACACCCCGTAGGGTCCGAAGCATGACTCCGAGCGCGGCGCGTCCCGGTCCGCAGGGGCGCGGTACACCCCCCGGTTCCCCCTCCGGCTCCCGCGGCTCCGGGCAGGAGGAACCCGACCCCCACCGGTGGCGGGCCCTCGCGGTCTGCCTGGTGGCCGGGTTCATGACCCTGCTGGACGTGTCGATCGTCAACGTGGCGCTGCCCTCCATCAAGGAAGGCCTGCACACCCCCGAATCGGACCTCCAGTGGGTGCTCTCCGGCTACGCCCTGGCCTTCGGGCTCTTCCTGATCCCGGCCGGGCGGCTCGGCGACGCACGGGGACGGCGCCCGGTGTTCATGGTGGGGCTCGCCCTCTTCACGCTCGCCTCCGCCGCCTGCGGCGCCGCCCAGTCCAGCCTCTGGCTGGTGGTCGCCCGACTGGTCCAGGGGCTCGCGGGCGGCCTGCTCTCGCCGCAGATCTCCGCCCTGATCCAGCAGATGTTCTCCGGGCGCGAACGCGGCCGGGCCTTCGGGATGTTCGGTACGGTCGTCGGCATCTCCACCGCCGTGGGACCGCTGCTCGGCGGGCTGCTGATCCAGCTGGCCGGTGCCGAGGAAGGCTGGCGCTGGGTCTTCTACGTCAACCTTCCTCTCGGCGTCGTCTGCCTCCTGCTGGCTCGCAAGCTGCTGCCCGACACCCCGTCGGCGGGCCATGTCCGCGCCCGCGACCTGGACCCGTTCGGCGTGCTGCTGCTCGGTGCGGGCGTGCTCTGCCTGCTGCTGCCGTTCGTCCAGTCCCAGCAGTGGCACGGCGACGGGAAATGGCTTCTGCTCCTCGTCGCCGCGGCGCTGCTCGCCGCCTTCGTCGCCTGGGAGGCGCGCTGTGCGGGCGGGGGTACGCAGCCGGTGCTGGACCTGTCGCTCTTCCGGCTGCGCTCGTACTGGCTGGGCTGTCTGCTGATCCTGCTGTACTTCGCCGGGTTCACCTCGATCTTCTTCGTCACCACGCTCTACCTCCAGTCCGGTCTCGGCTACAGCGCCCTCCAGGCGGGCCTGGCCATCTCCCCGTTCGCGGTCGGCTCGGGGCTCTCGGCCATGATCGGCGGCCGGCTGGTGGGGCGGTTCGGACGGCCCCTGGTCGTCGTGGGGCTGGCCATGGTGGCGGTCGGTCTGGCCGGCACGGCCCTCGCCGTGCACCAGGTACCGGGGCACAACGCGGGATGGGCGATGGCCGCCCCCCTGCTGTTCGGCGGCATCGGCAGCGGGCTGGTCATCGCCCCCAACCAGACGCTCACCCTTTCCGACGTACCGGTGGCCCACGCGGGGAGCGCGGGCGGCACCCTGCAGACCGGTCAGCGCGTCGGCTCCGCGATCGGCATCGCCGCGGTCGGGTCCGTCTTCTTCGCCCAGGTCACCGACGACGGGTGGGCCACGGCGTACGACCACGGCCTCATCGTCTCGGTCGCCTTCGTCTTCGCCGGACTCGTCGCCGCGATCGCCGACGTGGTGGCCGGGCACCGGCACGGCAGGCGTACGGGCAAAGGGGCAGGGGCGACCGGCGGGGCGTGACGGGCGGTACGTGTCCGGCGGGGCGTGACGGGCGGTGCGTGTCCGGCGGGGCGTGGCGGGCGGGGCGTGACCGACGCCCGGCCGGGCCGGTGGGCGGGACCGGGGTCCGGTGGGGAACCGTCTACTTCACGCGGCGCGGGGGCAGGGGGTTCCCGGAGGCGAGGGGCGACCGCGACAGCTCCAGGCAGCCCGCGCCGATCAGGGCGACCGCCACCAGCTCCGGCAGCAGCCACCAACCGGTGCGCAGCGTCTCGCCGAAGAGCGTCACCCCGTACAGGATGCTGATCAGCGCGTCGCCGAGCGTCAGCATCGGCTGGACCGCCACCAGCGTGCCTGCCTGAAGGGCGTTCTGGAGCAGGTACAGCGCTCCGACCCCCGCCGCCGCCGTGGCGTAGAGCTGCCAGGCGGCGAGCAGTTGGGTCACCCCGCCGGATCCGTCGAGGCGGCCCATGGCGTCCTTCATCAGAGCCGCCGTCAGCGCGTACCCGCAGGCGGCGGCGAGCCCGAGCAGCGCCGCACGGACGTTGCGCCGGGAGGCCAGAGCCGCCACGATCAGAGCCGCCTCGAAGATCCCGGTGACCAGGAGCGCCACGACCCAGGCGGTGCCCCGTACGGTGTCGTGACCCCCGCCCGGGGCCGCCGACGCCATGCCCAGGGCCAGGCCGGCCGTCACGGCCGCGACGCCGTACCAGACCTGACGCGGCACCTGGACGCGCATGACGAACCCGGCCAGCAGCAGGGTCGAGGGGAGCTCGATCACGAAGATCGGCTGCACCACCGCGATCGGCCCGGTCGCGAGCGCCACGGCCTGGCAGACGGCGGCGACGATCACCAGCGCGATCCCGCCGAGCCACACCTTCTGGCGCAGCAGATGGCCGAAGAGGGAGAGCCGCATCGCTGCGGAGTCCGGCACGTTGACGGCCGCCCGCCGCTGGAGGACCGAGGCGGCGCCGTTGCTGAGCGCGGTCAGGACGGCGAACAGGACGCTGATCACCGGTCCATCATGCGGGCGAGAGGGCCCCCGGCCCGGTCACACGGGCTGCCCGAGTGTGTCGGCGGCTCCGGTGACCCCCGGCCGGTCCATCTCCGGGAGCGGGCCGCCCCGGAACGGCAGCCCCGGCCACCGGACTACGTACCGAGGTACTCATGTCTGATGTCGGCCGGTGTGATGAAGAGTTGGCCGTCGCGGACCTGCCACTCGGTTGTCCCGTCGGTCTCGTGGCCCGCGATGAACAATCCCCGGACGAGGTCCAGGTCGCCGTCGGAAGGGGGGATCCGGGCGATCTCCCTGAGCTGGTCGGTGAACCACCCCAGGGACGACTCGCGGATGTCGGCGCCGTAGAAGACGTAGTGGATCCAGTTGACGTGCCGACGGGGTGTGCCCCATCCGTCGGTGTAGTGGCCGTCCTCGTACGCGGAGATGATCTCCTGGATCGCGACGAGTTGTCTCTCGTCGCACTGCAGCCACCCTCTGATCGACACATAGGCGCCCATGGGCGTCTCCTCTCCCTCGTCGCCCATTCTGACGTGACAGTTTCCGGCTGGACCGTGTCGTCGAAGGGCCGGCCGCATGGGCCCCGCCCGGGCCGTCCCTCCTCCGCCCGCACGGCGGAACATCGGGTCGGCGACCCTCCTCGCGGACCGGAACCGTCCGCGAGTCCGCGTACCGTGCCGGACATGGCCGCCCAGAAGAACCCTCCCGGACCCCGCCCCGCCCCCGGGCCGGTGCGCCCGGCCGTGCTCTCCGCCCGCGCGCTGAACCGGGCCACGCTCCACCGCCAACTCCTGCTCGAACGCTCGGAGATGTCCCCGAGGGACGCCGTCGCCCATCTCGTCGGACTCCAGGCGCAGAACACCCGGCCGCCCTACTTCCAGCTCTTCTCACGCCTCACCGAATTCGACCCCGCCGACCTCTCCGCGCTGATGGAGTCGCGCGAGGTCGTACGCATCGTCACCCTGCGCTCCACGATCCACACCCACACCGCCGACGACGCCCTCACCATCCGCCCGCTCGTCCAGCCGGCCCGCGACCGCGAACTGAAACTCTTCCGCCGGGGGCTCGCCGGGGTGGACCTCGACCGGCTCAAGGACATCAGCCGGGCACTCGTCGAGGAGCGCCCCCGCACGGTGAAGGAGCTGCGCACGGCACTGCTCTCCGAATGGCCGGACGCCGACCCGCTCGCCCTCACGGTGGCGGCTCGCTGCGCGCTCCCGCTGGCGCAGACCACGCCCCGGGGTCTCTGGGGCCGGAGCGGGCAGGTCACGCTCACCACCCTGGAGCACTGGCTCGGCCACCCGGCACCGGACCTCCTGGCCCCCGACACCCTGGTACTGCGCTACCTCGGCGCCTTCGGCCCCGCTTCCGTGAAGGACCTGCAGAGCTGGGCCGGCCTCACCCGGATGCGCGAGGTCTTCGACCGGCTGCGGCCCCGGTTGCTCACCTTCCGCGACGAGAACGGCGTCGAACTCTTCGACCTGCCCGATGCCCCGCGCCCCGACCCGGACGTCCCCGCCCCGCCGCGCTTCCTGCCCGAGTTCGACAACGTCCTCCTCGGCCACGCCGACCGCACCCGGGTCGTTCCCGCCGAGTTCAACGGGCGCAACGGCAAGGGGAACCAGGCGTACGGAACCGTGCTCGTCGACGGATTCCTCGCCGCGATCTGGCGCCTCGACCGTACGGGCGACACCGCGACCGCCACGGTGCAGCCGCTGGGCCGGCTCGACCGCGCGGACCGGGAAGCCGTCGCCGAGGAGGCCGTACGCCTGCTCACCGTGATGACGGACGCGGGCGCGCACGACGTCCGCTTCGGAGATTTCGTGGACTTCGGGGACCGTGGGGAGTGACACGGCCGGGAGAACCGGGCGGGCTCCGGGCGGGTGGACCCTGGCCGCGGAAAGCGCCCACCGCGGAGGGTGGTGGGGCGGGAGGGGCTGATTGAATCGGAGGAGGCGACCAGTCCGTACAGAGGAGTAAACATGTCGGCAAGCAGCGCGACCGAGACGTTCCGGGCGGCCCGGGACTTCTTGCTCCAGCACCGTGAGGACTGGGCGACCGCCGCTGCGGGATTCCGGTGGCCCCGGTTCGACCGGTTCAACTGGGCGCTCGACTGGTTCGACGTGATCGCCGAGGGCAACGACCGTACCGCCCTGCACATCGTGGAGGAGGACGGCCACCGCAGCGAGACCTCCTTCGCCCGGATGTCGGCCCGCTCCAACCGGGCGGCCAACTGGCTCGCCGCCCAGGGAGTGCGCGAGGGCGACCGCATCCTCGTCATGCTGGGCAACCAGGTCGAGTTGTGGGAGACCGCACTCGCCGCGATGAAGCTGCGCGCCGTGGTCATCCCCGCCACCCCGCTGCTCGGACCGCTCGACCTGCGCGACCGGGTCGAGCGGGGCCGGGTCGCCCACGTGATCGTGCGCGCGGAGGACACCGCCAAGTTCGACGACGTGCCCGGCTCCTACACGCGCATGGTGGTGGGCGAGGCCGGCGACGGCGAGGGCCCGGACGGCTGGCTCTCCTACGCGGGCGCGGACGAGCACTCCGAGGTGTACGTCCCGGGCGGGGAGACGGCCGCCGACGAACCGCTGATGCTGTACTTCACCTCCGGCACGACCGCCAGCCCCAAGCTGGTGGAGCACACCCATGTGTCCTACCCCGTGGGTCACTTGGCGACGATGTACTGGATCGGGCTGCAGCCCGGAGACGTCCACCTGAACATCTCCTCGCCGGGGTGGGCCAAGCACGCCTGGTCCAATCTGTTCGCCCCCTGGAACGCCGAGGCGACCGTCTTCATCTTCAACTACCAGCGCTTCGACGCGGGTCGACTGATGGCGGAGATGGACCGTTCGGGCATCACCAGCTTCTGCGCGCCGCCGACCGTCTGGCGGATGCTCATCCAGGCCGATCTCACCCGGCTCGCCAACCCCCCGCGCGAGGTCGTCGCGGCCGGTGAGCCGCTCAATCCCGAGGTCATCGAGACCGTGCGGCGAGCGTGGGGCGTGACCGTTCGGGACGGCTTCGGCCAGACCGAGACCGCCGTCCAGGTCGCCAACTCCCCGGGCCAGCAGGTGAAAGTCGGTTCCATGGGCCGCCCCACCCCCGGCTACACGGTCGAGCTGCTCGACCCGGTCACCGGTGAACCCGGCGCCACTGAGGGGGAGATCTCCCTCGATCTCGCCGACGCCCCCATCGGGCTGATGACCGGCTACCGAGGAGACCCGGAGCGTACGGCCGAGGTGATGGCCGGCGGCTACTACCGCACCGGTGACATCGGCTCGCGCGACGCAGACGGATACATCACCTACATCGGCCGCGCCGACGACGTCTTCAAGTCCTCCGACTACAAGATCTCGCCCTTCGAACTGGAGAGCGCCCTGCTGGAGCACGAGGCGGTCGCTGAGGCGGCGGTCGTGCCCGCACCCGATCCGGTACGGCTCTCGGTGCCGAAGGCGTACGTCGTGCTCGCCGAGGGCTGGGAGCCCGGTCCGGACACCGCGAAGGTGCTCTTCGAGCACTCCAGGGCCGTCCTCGCCCCGTACAAGCGGCTGCGCAGGCTGGAGTTCGCGGAGCTGCCCAAGACCATCTCGGGCAAGATCCGCCGGGTCGAACTGCGCGAGCGCACCGCACGCTCGACCGGTACGGAGTACACCGAAGGGGATCTGCGGTGAGCGAACCGTCGTAGCGCACGGCACCGGGCGCCGACGGGCACGGGGCGCCGACTGGCACGGGGGCCCGGCGGTGATGCACGAGGCGCTCGGGCGGGCGTTCGCATCCGCGTCCGCACCACCGGGGCCTCTCGCGGACTCAGGCGGCCTCGACTATTTCCGTCCCGGGCCCCCGGGTCGCCGCCGCCCATTCGATGAGCAGGACCTCATACGCCTCCGAGGACCAGTCCCGTCCGGCGCGGGAGTCCACGAGGGCCCGGATGGCCTCGTTGGTCTCGACGGCGGACGGGCCCGTCGAGCCGGTGGGCCGAGAGAGGCGGGTGGAGGAGTGACGAGGAGTCAGAGCCATTCTTGAAGGCTAGCGTTCGCCACTGACAACGCCGGTCCGGGGGGCAACGTCGGTCCGGGAGACCAGGCCCGATGTCCGGTCGCCGCCCAGCGCGACGGGCCGGGGCAGCACGATCCGGGCGGGCTCGCGGCGCATGCAGACGCGGGGCCGCCGGTCCAGGCCGTTGCCCACCTCTTCGGCCCTGATCCGCCGCAGCCCTTCGGTGAGTTGGTCCTCACGCAGCACGGTGAACCCGATGCGCGCGTAGTACGGGGCGTTCCACGGGACGTCGGAGAAGGTCGTCAGGGTGAGAGCGCGGAGACCCTGGCCCTCCGCCCACGCGGCGACATGGTCGATGAGGGCCCGGCCGATGCCGAGCCGGGCCGCCGAGGGGTGGACCGAGACCTGTTCGATGTGGGCGGCACCGTCCACGGGGTCCGCGATGAGATAGCCGACGGGACTGTCGTCCGCGGGGGCGCCGGAACGGGTGGCCACCCAGCAGCGTCCGGCGGCCCGGTAACTCTCCAGCAGTTCGAGGGGCGGCGGTTCGTCGTCGGCGACGTCTGCCATCCCGAGGGCTCTGAACGGTTCCCCTGCGGCGCGCTCGATGTCCTGGAGCCGGCGGAGATCGGAGCGTCTGGCGGAGCGGATACGCATACCGCCAGTGTGAACCCTCCTCCACCTGAAGGTGGAGGCTTCTCGCCATGCCGTGTCGACCTTGCGACCGCCCGTCCTGTGCCGTCCCGTGCCGTCCCGTCGTGGGTTCTGTACGCCCACTGCTACGCCCCCGCGCTCAGCAGTTCCTCGGCGGCGCCGTTGACCGGTTGCGGGGTACCGGTCAGGTCCATGGCGAACAGCGGCATCGACACCAGGTCCGCCCGGCGCGTGGCCGCGTCCTCGTATCCCGCGAGCGAGAAGAAGATCCCGGACACGGACTCGCTCAGCGCGTTCAGCCAGAGGCACTCGATCTCGCGCACCCCGGTCGGGCAGGTCGAGGTCTCGACCTGCGCCAGCGCCCCGTCGGCCCGCAGATCGATCCGCGAGGCAGGGCGTTCGACCGGCTGCACGATCCCCTGGAAGCCGAGCCAGCCGAGGTACAGCCCGGCAGCCGTCACCGCGTCCCGCGCGGTGCGGACAGGTACGGGCCGGAAGGGCGTGCGGGGACGGGACGCCGTGCGGGGGAGCGGGATGTGCGTGGGAGGACCGGCGCCCGCCGCAGGTCCTGCGACGGTCAGCGGTGCCGTCCCGGTGGCGGCTCCCGGCTCCGTTCCGGGCCCGGGACAGGTCCTCGGCTCCGGCTCACCGGCCTCGGGACCGGGCTCCGGCTCCGTACCGGTGTCGGCGGGGGTTCCGGTACGGACCGGGACGCGCAGGACCGTGCCGCAGGGGCAGCCCAGCTCCGGCTGCGGCCAGTGGTCGTCGCGCCCGCACGCCTCGCAGCGCGCGGTGACCCAGAAATCCGCCCAGACACGCTGGGTGACTGTGGTCGCGGGCACCCCGAGCGCCGCACGCAGGGCGGTGGGGGCGCCGCAGGGGCAGGAGTAGACGGGGATCACGAACGCGTGGTCGCGCAGACAGAGGGGGCAGCGCACGGGCACGGGCTCCACAGGATCTCCTTCCGCCGGCGCCCGGGTGCGACGCGGCGTTCTGTGGGTGATGGGTGATGGCGTGAGGGGTGAGGGGTGAGGGGTGAGTGAGGTAGGGGGAGCGCGGGTCGCGGGCAGGGAGCGCGGTGCGTGGGGCGGGGGAGCCGCGGCCTCGCCCGCTCCGCCCACCGCCCCTCGTGCGCCTGCGCACATCGTCCTCCAGCGAGGGGTGCCGAGTCAGGCGATCGGTGCTGTTTCCCGATCGATCCGGGCAACCGGGGCAGCCGCCCCGCCGCGTTACAGTCGGGGCCGAGCCGGCCCGCACACCGGCCGGAACTCCCGGGAGGCACCGTGCGTCTGAGGGTGGAATTCACCACCGAACCCTTCGATCTCGACGAGGCCCCCGCGCACGCGGTGGTGGCCCGTGAGGTCATCGACGCCGCGCCGCTGGACGCGGTGGACGTCGGCCCCTTCGGCAACACCGCGGAGGGCGGCGCGGAGGTGGTGCTGGCCGCTGTGGACGCGCTGCTCCGGCGCACCATCGATGCCGGGGCCACCCGGATATCGCTCCAGGTCAACGTGATCGCCGAGGGGGAGCGGTGAGCACCGGACCCGCCCCCGAACACCCCGGCCCGCAGCACCCGCTGGTCGCCGCTGTGAAGCCGCTGGTGGACGCGATGGGCGGCGAACTGCTGGAAGCCGCCCAGGCCCGGCCGGACGACGTGGTGCTCGCCTGGGAGGGCCGGGACGTCCTGGCCGTACGGCTGCCCCAGCTCTCGGAGTCCCTGGACCACATCCTCTCCGCGCTGGAGCGGACGCACGGCGGGCCGCTGGCCGGACTGGACCGCCGGGCGAAGCAGTCCGTGGTCCGCACCCTGGAGGCCCGGGGAGCGTTCGCCGTCCGGCACGGGGTGGAGACGGTGGCGAGCGCCCTCGGGGTCAGCCGTTTCACCGTCTACAACTACCTGAACCGCGAGAAGGGCGACTGAGGGCGGCTCACGAGGTGCCGGGCCGGCCCCGACAGGCCAATTTCAACAAACTGTTGACGAGGCGTCGGGCGGGGGCGTTAGCTGTTCGCAGCCCGCACGACGCCAAGCGACGTGACAGCGACGATCAGCGCGGAGGCTCCGTGACGTCGAGTTCCTCATCGGGCCTGGCCCGGTTCAACGCCCTGGCGCACGACGAAGTCGCCGACGTACTGCACGAGATCTGCTCCAGCGAGGCATGGTCCGCTGCCCTCCTCGCGTTCCACCCCTACGCCACCGCTGCCGCCCTGCTCACCGCGAGCGACGCGGCCACCGCCGCGCTGTCCGGGGAGGACCTCGCCGAGGCCCTGGCCGGCCATCCGCCGATCGGGCGGCCCGAGCCCGGCGATCCCGTGTCCGCGCGGGAACAGCGGGGGATGGCGGACGCGTCCGACGCCCTCAGGGCCGAGATGCTCGAACTGAATCTGGCCTACCAGAAGCGCTTCGGCCACGTCTTCCTGATCTGCGCCACCGGCGCCACCGCCGAGCAGATGCGCGACGCCCTGCGGGCCCGCGCGGCGAACACGCCCGGGCGGGAGAACACGATCGTGCGCACCGAACTGGGCAAGATCAACCGTATCCGGCTGACCCGCCTGCTGACCGAAGGGGAGTGACGGTACTGAGCACCGACACCACCGCCTCGGTGTCCACGCACGTCCTGGACACCAGCATCGGCCGCCCCGCGGCCTCCGTCCCCGTCCGCCTCGCCACCCGCCCCGGCTCCACCGCCGGCTGGGAACCGCTCGGCGGCTCGGTGACCGACGCGGACGGCCGCTGCGCGGACCTGCCCGCCCTGCCCGAGGGCACCGCCCAGGTGCGCCTCGACTTCGACACCGAGGCGTACTTCGCCCGGGAGGCCGACGGGCCGGCCGCTCCGCCCGCCGCCGGCGAAACGTTCTTTCCCGAGGTCGCGATCACCTTCACCGTCCGTCCTGGCGAGCACCACCACGTACCCCTGCTGCTCAGCCCGTTCGGTTACTCCGTCTACCGGGGGAGCTGAGGCCCCCGCGCCGGGCACCGGCCGAGTCGTCGCCGACACGCACCTCCCCGCGGCGGCCCCGTCGTGCCCCTGAAGCGTGTTGCGAAAGTCCCGCCCGTCCGGCGGCATCCCGCTCGCACCACCGCCCCGTACGTACGCCCCCGGGCCCGCACCCCTGACGGCGCCGTTTCCGCTCCCCGCAGAAAGGTCCGGCCCCCATGACCACCTCCGCCCAGCAGCCCCCCGAGGCAGCCGCCCCCCGGTCCCGCACCGTGGTCCTCGGTCAGAACCAGTACGGCAAGGCCGAGAACCGTGTCATCAAGATCGTGCGGGAGGGCGCCACCCACCACATCAAGGACCTGAACGTCTCGGTCTCGCTCTCCGGCGAGCTCGACGAGGTCCACATCTCCGGTGACAACGCCGCGGTGCTGCCGACCGACACCATGAAGAACACGGTGTACGCGTTCGCCAGGCAGCACGGCATCGACTCCGCCGAACAGTTCGGCATCCACCTCGCCCGGCACTTCGTCCTCTCCCAGCCGGCGATCACCCGGGCGCGGGTGCGGATCGAGGAGTACGCCTGGGAGCGCATCGAGGACCCCGCCGCCACCGGCCCGGACCGCCCGCGCCACTCCTTCGTCCGCAAGGGCCAGGAGGTCCGCACCGCGCAGATCGCCTACGACGGCGAGCGCTGGGAGGTGATCTCCGGGGTGCAGGACCTCACCGTGCTGAACTCCACCGCATCCGAGTTCTGGGGCTACGCGAAGGACAGGTACACCACCCTCAAAGAGGCGTACGACCGCATTCTCGCGACCGATGTCTGCGCCCGGTGGCGCTACAACTGGTCCGAGGACTCCGGGAAGATGCCCCGCTGGGACGAATCCTGGCAGCAGGCCCGCGCGCATCTGCTCCGGGCGTTCGCCGAGACGCACTCCCTCTCGCTCCAGCAGACGCTCCACCGGATGGGCGCCCGGGTGATCGAGAACCGCGACGAGATCGACGAGATCCGCTTCTCGCTGCCCAACAAGCACCATTTCCTCGTGGATCTGGAGCCGTTCGGACTCGACAACGCGTCCGAGGACGGTGCCGTCTACCTCGCCGCCGACCGCCCCTACGGACTGATCGAGGCCACGGTGCTGCGCGAAGGCGCCGCGCAGTTGATCCCGGTGGACCTCACCAACCTCTGATCCGGTCCCGCGAACCGCACGCCCGTACGCACCGGCCTCCACCTCTCGGCACCCACAGCAGCCCGGCACTCGTAGAAGGAAGCACGATGACCGATCCGGCAGGGACCCCGCGCCTCGTCATCGAGAACTGCGCGATCGCCACCGTCGACGCGCACGACACCGAGTACGCCGGCGGTCACGTCGTCGTCGCGGGCGACCGCATCGAATCCGTCGGTGCGGGTCGCGCCCCCGAAGGGCTGGTGAACGTGGTCCGTCGCATCGACGGCACCGGGCACCTGGTCACACCCGGGCTCGTCAACACCCACCATCACTTCTACCAGTGGATCACCCGGGGCCTGGCCACCGACCACAACCTCTTCGACTGGCTCGTCGCGCTCTATCCGACCTGGGCACGCATCGACGAACCCATGGTCCGTGCGGCGGCGCAGGGTTCGCTGGCGATGATGGCGCGCGGCGGCGTCACCACCGCGATGGACCACCACTACGTCTTCCCCCGGGGGTCCGGCGACCTGTCCGGGGCGATCGTCGAAGCCGCCCGGGACACGGGCGTACGGTTCACCCTCGCGCGAGGTTCCATGGACCGCGGGGAGAAGGACGGCGGGCTGCCGCCGGACTTCGCGGTGGAGACGCTCGACGGCGCGCTCGAAGCCACCGCCGCCACCGTCGACGCCCACCACGATCCGTCGTTCGGTGCGATGACACAGATCGCCGTCGCGCCCTGTTCGCCCTTCTCCGTGTCCACCGAACTGATGCGACAGGGAGCGGAGTTGGCGCGCTCCATGGGAGTTCGACTGCACACTCACGGCTCGGAGACGGTGGAGGAGGAGCAGTTCTGCAAGGAGTTGTTCGGGATGGGGCCGACCGACTACTTCGAGTCCACCGGCTGGCTCGGCGACGACGTGTGGATGGCCCACTGCGTCCACATGAACGACTCCGACATCGCCGCGTTCGCCCGGACCGGCACGGGCGTCGCGCACTGCCCGTCCTCCAACGCCCGCCTCGCCGCCGGAATCGCCCGGGTGCCGGACATGCTCGCGGCCGGTGTTCCGGTCGGCCTCGGCGTCGACGGAACCGCCTCGAACGAGTCGGGGGAACTCCACACCGAGCTGCGCAACGCCCTGCTCGTCAACCGTCTGGGGCCGCACAGGCACCGGGCTTTGACGGCTCGTCAGGCCCTGCGTCTCGGTACGCACGGCGGGGCCCGGGTGCTGGGTCGCGCCGGACAGATCGGCTCCCTCGAAGCCGGGAAGCTCGCCGACCTGGTGCTCTGGCGGATGGACACCCTCGCCCACGCCTCCATCGCCGACCCGGTCGTGGCCCTCGTCCTCGGTGCGGCCGCCCCCGTCACGCTGTCGCTCGTCGGCGGCCGGCCGGTCGTGGAGAACGGGCGGCTGACGACCGTGGACGAGGACGCCGTCGCCGCCACCACCCGCGAGGAGGCCCGGCGCCTCGCAGGCCTCGTCGCCGGCGCCTGAACTCAGCCGGGGGAGGGCGCCGATCGCTGTCGGCCGACGCGATGTCAGCCGATGTGGTAACTGTCCCCGTACACCTTCCAGTCGAGCGGTGGGTTCAGGCCGAGGTTGCCGTTCCGCAGGAAGACCCGCTGGGCGGTGTCGACCCTGCTGGTGTCGGAGTGGGCCTCCTCCTGCCGCATGGCCCACACCCGCGCGTCGAGGTAGGCGTCGAGGTACACCCTCTCGTCGCCGCCCTTCGACGGTGGCCGGGCCGAGGCGAGAGCCCTCCTGCGGATGGCGCCGAAGCTGGCGCTGTCGTCACCCTCGCCGTGCATGACGAGCGCGTCGTAGTACGCGAACTGGCCCAGTGTGCCGAGGCCGTCGGCCTTCGCCTGCTTCACCGCGGGGTCGAAATACACCCGGTCGCGCTCGTCGTCCTGCACCTGGCGGAAGACCGGGTCGGTCCGCGCGGCCTCCTCCCAGGCAGCGGTGAACCGGGAGCCGAGACCCTCGTGCGAGTCGGTGCCGTCCACTGCGCGCAGCGCGGGGAGGAACGGTGCGAGGAGGTTGTCCGGGGCGCGCTCGGTGTAGAGCTGCACCACCCCCAGCATGTCGCCGGTGCCGGAGCAGAATCCGACGATGCCGCCGGTGTAGCCCCGGCCGTCGCCGATGTCCTCGATGTACTTGTACTGGTCCCGCCACTCCAGCGAGGAGTTCTCCGCGCTGGAGACCAGCTGCATGGCGATCTCCTTCTTCGCCGGATCGTCCAGCCCCGCCGCGGGGGCCGCCTCGACCGGCCGGAAAGCTCTGTGACGCATCGCCACCTCCTGATGCGGAGAGTCTGCCAGGGCGGTGGCCGGGGCGAGGGGGAAGGCGAGGCCGAGGGCGGCGGCGACGGCGACCGCGGGAAGAGCGGCACGGCGGCCGACGCCTGCGGGACGGGTTCGGCCGGCCGGACCGGGGGAGGCGTCGCGACTGCGGAACGCGGCAGCGGCCTGGATGTGAGGCACCTGTCCTCCAGCGAAGGGCACGTTGATCATCTGCTCTGTCGCGAGCTTCCTATCAGGCCTTTCGTCATTCGCCGGCCTCCCGTTCCGGACGGACGGCCGTGTCACCCGCCCGGGTCGGGGCGGCCGGGGCCGGACGGTCTCGGCAGGATCGGGTGACCGGCGAGGAACCGGTGACCGGCGCACGCGCTGGGACGCCGTCCGCGCTGGGCGCCGGTCCGGGCCGCGGCCGGTCGGGATGGCGGCCGGCCGGGATGGCGAGGGAGTGGGTGGCGGGACGGCGGGTGCCCGGTAAGGGCTGTGTCGCCGTCCCCCGCGGGAGCCATGACGGGTGGTTCGACCAGCGGCGAGGAGTACCCGGCCGTCCGGACCTCGTCAGCCGTCGATCCGGAAGCTCTCCCCGTACACCTTCCAGCGCAGCGGGGTCTCCAGCTGGAGCTTTCCCTCGCGGACGAACCGGCGCTGGGCCGTCTCGATCCTGCTGGTGTCGGTGTGCGAGGGCTCCTTGGCGATGGCGGCGACCCGGGCGTCGAGGAAGGCGTTGAGGTACGCCTCCTCGTCACCGCCCTCGGCCGGGGAGTCGGCGGCGGCCAGTGCCTGGCGGCGGATGCTCGAGAACCCGACCGTGCCTTCGGTGTCGCCGGCGCCGTGCATGACGTACGCGTCGTAGTAGATGAACTGGCCCAGAGCGCTGAGACCGTCCTTCTCGGCCCGGTCGACCGCCGGCCTGAAGTAGCCCGCGTCCAGTACCGCGTCCTGTGCCTCGCGGAACGCCGAGTCCTTCGCGGCAGCCGCCCACGCCTCGGTGAACGGTGTACCGAGGCCCGCGTGCGAGGAGGTCCCGTCGACTGCCCGCAGGGCCGGGACGAACCGCGCGAGGTCGTTGCCGGGGCGGGCCTTGGTGTATCGCTCCACCACGTCGAGCATGTCGCCGGTGCCCGAGCAGAACCCGATGATGCCCCCGGTGTAGCCGCGGCCGTCGTGGATGTCCTCGATGTACTCGTACTGGTCCTGCCAGTCCAGGGTGGAGTTCTCCGCGCTGGAGACCAGCTCCATGGCGATCCGCTTCTTCGCCGGGTCGCCGAGTCCCTTCTCGGGCTCGTCGTCCGTGGTGGAACAAGCGGTCAGCAGGGCGGTGGTCAGAAGGGAGACGAAGGCCGTGGCGAGCAGGCGGCGGGCGGCGGGCCGGACGGTACGGTTCACCCCCCAAGCCTG
Source organism: Streptomyces sp. NPDC060198 (assembly GCF_042728415.1). Taxonomy (NCBI): domain Bacteria; kingdom Bacillati; phylum Actinomycetota; class Actinomycetes; order Kitasatosporales; family Streptomycetaceae; genus Streptomyces; species Streptomyces sp. NPDC060198. The sequence continues at coordinate 22,183 of NZ_JBHWZJ010000088.1, forward strand.
CCAGGCCGGGGTGAGGCGCTCGGCCCCGCCCACCGGCTGTAGCGTCTGGGGTATGGAAGATCAGTCTGTTGTGGATGTGGGCGATGTACGGCTCGCGTACCGGACGTGGGGCGACCCCTTCGGCTCGCCGGTCGTCCTCCTGCACGGTCTCGGCGGTTCGTCCGCCGACTGGGAGGCCACCGGGAGCCTGCTCGGCGCGGAGTGGCGGGTGTACGCCCTCGATCTGCGCGGGCACGGTGAGAGCGACTGGCCGGACGAGTACGCGTTCGAGCAGATGAGGGACGACGTGGTCGGGTTCCTCGACGAGTGCGAGCTCGACCGGGTCGGGCTGGTGGGCCACGGCATGGGCGGCACCGTCGCCCTGCTGCTCGCGGAGGAGCATGCCGACCGGGTGGAACGGCTCGTCCTGGTGGAGACCCCCGCGCCCTTCCCCGGCGACCCGGGGCCGGCGGGTCGGGCCGAGGGGCCCGTCGACTACGACGAGAACGCCGTGCCCGCGGTCCACGCGCAGCTGTCCGAGCCGGACCCGGAGTGGGCGGAGACGCTGGGCGAGATCGTCGCGCCCACGATGATCATCGCCGGAGGTCCCGAGAGCACTCTGCCCCAGGCCCTCCTGCCGGAGGTGGCGTCACGCATCCCCGACTGCCGCCTGGTCACCGTGCCCGGCGGCCACCGGATGCACGAGACCCGCGCCGACCAGGTCGCCCAGCACATCAGCGAGTTCTTCACCAGCTGAGACC
>NZ_JBHWZJ010000089.1:0-22921 GCF_042728415.1 Streptomyces sp. NPDC060198
GTCGTGGTTCAGGGCGTCAAGGTGGAGCGCGCCACTGTACGAACGACCTTGACGCCCTGGGCCGCGACTGCTCGGCTCTGCCTGGGTCGAAGGTGGTCGGGATGGGAGCCACCACGACGCTCACCACGCACCGGCCGGCACCCGCGAACGGCGCCCCCTCCCCCCGGTGCCGGAGCGCCCCCGCCGGAGGCATGTCTTGAAGCCGCGGGCTCCGGTCTCGGCTCATCCCCTCCCGCCCTACCCGCCGTGGGCGCGCGTCGGCGGCGGCGCGCCGAGCGGGCCGAAGGCAGGAGCGCGGGCGCGGCCAGAGCCGGGAGCGCGCCCGGCGGAGCGGAGCGCAGCCGGGAGCCTTGATGAGGTAGAGAAACCTGTAACAGCTCGGTCAATCGGCGGGGGCAACGTAGCAAACGGCCGGGATGGTCTCGCTGGCGCCGAAGTGGTGAACGGTCTCGCCGATCTTGTGCCAGCCGAGACGTTCGTACAGGCGGATGGCGGCCACATCCTTCGCCATGACGTCGAGCACAAGGCGGAGCTGGTGCGCTCGCGCATAGGTCACAGCCGCGTTCACGAGCCGCTCGCCAACGGCTTGCTTCCTCACCGCCTTCACCACGAAAAGTCTTGCAAGCACCCCCACATGGGAGCCGTCGTCGTCGTTCTGCCTCATCCACATCTCGGCAGCCTCGCCCTGGGGCTTCATCACCGCCACGTGGCCCACGATCGCACTTCCGCTCTCCGCGACCCATGCGGTCAAGACGTCCTTCGACGTAATCCACGCCTCCGGGTCCCTGACCCCCTCCACCGGATATCCGTCCGTGTCGTGAACCTCCACCAGCGCGGCTGCGGCGCCCGCAAGGTCTTCGACAGTGAACGACCGGACGGTTACGGCCTCCATGGTCATGTCTCCTGCTCGACGGGGAGGTCGTAGAGCAAGCCGGTTTGGTCGGCGCGGTGGACGTATCGCGAGACCTCAAACGGCGTTCCGACTTGATCCAGGCTGGTGTGCAGCACTTCCAAGACCGGTACGCCGGGCAATAGTTCCAGGATTTCGGCTTCTTCCGGAGTCGGCATCCGCGCGCTGATCTCGTCACGCACTCGGGTCATGACATGCCCGAGGTCCTCCAGCCTGCCGTAGATCCCGTCCTTACCGGTCTTGGCCTGCATGAGCAGCGTGCCTTGCGCTTCGTCCCACCGAAGGAACGTGGAGACGATCTGCACGGGCTCGTCATCTGCGAAGTAGTGGTTCTCGCGGTGGACGACGCTCTCTTCGTCCGCAGGTACTCGCAGGCGCTCTGCGACGTCTGCCGGCGGCCTCTCCCGGGCGATCGACGGAACCTCGATCCTCGCCACCTTGCCCTGACGCTTCGCCTCCAGGCGGAACGGGGTCAGTCCTGTCTCGCGGTTCTTCAATGAGTAGCGGTCGCTGCCGAATCGGAAGAGGCGCTGCGGCGTTCGGACGAACACGCCACTGCCGTGCCTGGCCGTGACCAGTCCTTGTTCTGCGAGCAGCCGAATGGCCTCACGTGCGGTGTTGCGCGCCGCTCCGTGCTGCTCTGCAAGCGCACGTTCGGAAGGCAGCTTGGCGCCGCTGGGAAGTTCTCCGGATTCGATCTGGCGGCGTAGGTACTCGGCGATGCGCCTGCTGGGCGGCTGTTGAGCCGGGGCGCCGGACGGGGTCATGAGACCACCTTAGCAACTGGCTCAAGCCAGATGGTTGACCTGGAGCGGGCGGGCATGCTCAACTGGCTTAAGCCAGTAAGTGGCTCAAGCCAGTTGGGCGCGCTTACCTCTGCGCCCTCGTCTGAGGAGAACCTCATGCCGTCGTTCAAGATCGATGTTTCGACCGCTGTCGTGTTCGTGGCGACGCCCCCGACGCCGAAGCTCGTGTCCAAGCAGACCGGTGAGATCGCGATGGACCGGGAGACCGGTGCCCCGCTCGCAACGGTGGGCCTGCTGATCTCGGACGAGGGGGAGGGGAACCTCTACCAGGTGACCGTCCCGAGCACGGGGGTCCCGGAGAACCTGACCCCGGGCACGATGGTCACGGTCATCGGGCTCAAGGCCCGGGACTGGGAGAACACGTTCAACGGCCAGACCCGCCACGGCATCAGCTTCCGCGCGGTCGCCATCACGGCCGGGGTCTGATCATGACGGACGTGTCCACGGTGATCGAAGCGGCCGGAGCCTTATCCGCCGCCGGCGGTCTCGGCTACGCGAAGGTCCGCGCTCCCCGCGTGTACTGGTCGCTGGTCGGTCTGCCGGTCGCCCGGGTCCGGTTCGCCGCCACGTACCACTCGACGATGGACGTGTGCGGGCTGACGGTACAGCCGTCCCGCCTGCGGGCGTTCATGGTCCGCAACGTGGCCCGCCGCCCGGATGTGCAGCCGGTCCCGCCGAAGGTGCGCAAGGTCCGCGCCTCGTCCACCGGTATGCGCGCCACCCTCCGCCTGCCCGCCGGACTGGAACCCGCGGACGTCGCCGCCGCATCCGAACGGCTGCGCCACGCCTGGGGCGTTCACTCGGTGCACGTGGTGGAGACGAAGCCCGGATTCGTGGAACTGCGGATGACCGGGTACGACGTGCTGTGGCGGGTGAAGATGCCCCGCCGGCTCCCCCGCTCGTTGCGGTCGGGTCCGCTGGTCGTGCCGGTCGCGGTCCGGGAGGACGGAACCCCCTTCGTCCGCGACTACAAGAAGGTCCCACACAGTCTGACGCTGGGCGCGAACCAGTCGGGCAAGTCGATGTTCCAGCGCAACCTGATCACCGGTCTCGCCAAGCTCCCCGTGGGCCTGGTCGGGATCGACTGCAAGCGCGGCGTCGAACAGCGCGGCTACGCACCCCGCCTCTCCGCCCTCGCGGTGACCCCGGACGAAGCGGCTGAACTCCTGGAAGCCCTCGTTCGGGAGATGGAAGCCCGCTTCGACACCCTGAGCGCGCACGGGGTCTCGGACCTGTGGGACCTGCCCGTCAAGGTCCGGCCGGTGCCGCTGGTCGTCCTGGTGGACGAGGTCGCCGAACTCTTCCTGACCGCCGCGAAGAAGGACGAAGAGCGCCGGGACCGGATGGTCATGCACCTGGTCCGGCTCGCGCAGATGGCCCGTGCGGTCGGCATCTACCTGGAAATCTGCGGACAGCGGTTCGGCTCCGAGTTGGGCAAGGGTGCCACGATGCTCCGCGCCCAGCTCACCGGCCGCGTGGTCCACCGGGTCAACGACAAGCAGACCGCGGACATGGGGCTTGGCGACATCGCCCCGGACGCCGTGGCCGCGGTGACGATGATCCCGCCGGACCGTCCCGGGGTTGCCGTGGCTGGCGATGCCTCCGGCGGCTGGTCCCGCATCCGCACCCCCGCCATGACCCCCGCCGAAGCGGTTGCCACCTGCCGCGAGTACGCACACCTCACCCCGCTCATCCCCGCGCTCGCCGCGTTCCGCCCGGCCGTCGTCCCCACCGCCCCCGGCGTCCCGGCTCCGCTGGGCGCCCCGGTGCCGGTCGCCGAGTAGCACCCCTCCCTCCTGCTTCGCCGGTTGGCGTGACCGTCTTCGCGCCGGGTCCCTACCCCTCCCATGCCTGAACCCGAAAGGCCCCTTGTCATGGCCAAACGGACCACCCCGCCGAAGACCACCCCCGCCCCGTGCCAGCCCTGCGGCGGCACCGGAAACGTGTCGATCACGGTGCGCGTCGGCCGCAAGCGGCGCACGGTCGGCCAGCAGGACGGGCTCTGCCTCAACTGCTTTGGCACCGGCACCGACCCCAACGCCTGACCCCCTCGCGCTCCGGGTGCCGGGCGGTGAACACCACATCCCGCCCGGCCCCCGGCCCAACCTCCCGAAAGGAGGTGAACCGATGCCCCGCAAACTCCGCCCCGACGCCGTACTGATCCAAGCGTTCATCGCCGGAGCCCTGTCCTTCTCTCACCTGCACGACCTCGCCTCGGCGGCCGGACAAGACGGCTGGAAAGCCTGGGCCTACCCGATCAGCGTGGACCTGCTCCTTGTCGCCGCCTGGCGCCGCATGCGGACCACCACCGACAACCGCCCGGCGTGGGTCTGGTTCGTCATCGCCCTGACCGCGTCCCTCGGCGCGAACATCGCCACCGCCGGCCTCCTCGACCTCGGACAGGTCCCGGCCTGGCTCCGCATCCTCGTCGCCGGCTGGCCCGCCCTCGCCTTCCTCGGCGGAACCCTCCTCGCCCACACCCCCACCACCCCCGAACCGGCACCCACGACCCCGGCCGCATCCCTGGACGCTCCGGAATCCGAGCCGGTCCCGGATGCCCTCGACGTCACGGTGGAACGGGTCGGGGAACCGGCCCCGGAACTTCCCCCGGCCCCGGCCCCGGCTCCGGTCCCGGCCTCGGTGCCTGCGGTGTCGGTTCCGCCGGCCCTGCTCGACCACGCCAAAAAGGTCGCCGACAGCCACCGCGCCTCGACCGGCGACCGCATCGACCTGGCCACGCTCCGCCTGCGCCTCGGCGTCCCCGCACCGCTCGCCGACGCCATCAACGCCCAACTCACCTGATCAGAAGGGACAAAGCTCATGGCCCTGCTCAACTTCAGCCGCCCGGCGGACTACCTCGACGCCGCCCGCGAGATGGCCGACTCCGGCCGCCCCACCCTTGCCCGGCTTCTCGCCGAGGAGGCTGCCGACCGCACCACCGACCCGACCGAAGCCGCCCGCATCCGCACCGAGTTCACCGGCAACAGCCTCCGCCAGGAGGGCTGACCTATGCCGCGTCCGAACCGCTTCACCGACGTGATCCGTATCGGCCCCGTCCGGGTCGGCACGCACTACGACGGCCGGGGCCGCCCCAAGCACACCGCCGCTTGCACCGCCCCCGCCTGCAACTTCTCCGCCGACTACACCAGCCGCGCCGCCGCCGAACTCGCCGCCCGCACCCACCGCTGCACCATCTGAGAGGAGAAAGCCCATGTTCACCCCGAAGTACCCGACCCCCGATACCGCACCGACCCCGGACACCACCCTGGTCCGCCCGCTCACCGGCGTCGTCTACCCACCGGCGGCCTGCGACTGCCACCACAACCCCGCCACCGTCACCGCCGCCCCGGCCCCGGCGCCGGCCGCCCGCTCCGCGGTGCAGCTCACCCCCGGCGCCCTGGTCGTCGCGGTCGCCGGCGGCACGGCCGCGGTCCTCGTCGTCGGCGCGGTCCTCGTCTCGATGCTCCTCGCGGTCGCCATCACCGCCGGCTCCCTCGCCCTCCTCGCGGTCGTCCTGCGCCTCATGCTCAACGACTCCCGCAAGGGCCAGTGATTGACATGGACCTGATCAACATGGTGGCGGCGTTACCCGCCTTCGGCTGGGCCTTCCACAGCAGCGTCCTGACCCGCCGGCTGTCCGCCGCCCGCCGCGACCCGCTCACCGGACTCCACACCCGGGCCGGGTTCACCGCCCGCGCCGAACGCATCGTGACCCGTGCGCCCCGGGCCATGGCGTTCCTGGTGGACCTGAACGACTTCAAGGCCATCAACGACACCCACGGCCACCTCGCCGGCGACGCGGTCATCGCGGCCACCGCCGAACGCCTCACCCACTGGGCGGCCGGCAACGGCATCACCGCCCGGCTCGGAGGCGACGAATTCGCCGCCCTCCTCCCGGACTCGACCAACCACCCCGGCACCGCCGCACTGGACCACGCACTCCGGCAGCCGGTCATCTACCGCGGGCAGGTCATTCCCGTGTCCGCGTCGGTCGGCTTCTGCTTCGTCGCCGATCTGCCCGTACGGACCCTGACCGACGCGCTCGCCGCCGCCGACACCGCGATGTACGCGGCCAAGGGCCACGGCCGACGCAACAACACCCCACGCCCTCGCTCTTAACGGCCCCCGGGGCGGCCTCAACCGCCAAGTTTCCGCCGCCCCGGGAGCCCCACCCATCCCTGATCCAAAGGACCCGAAAGGGAAGACCCATCATGCCCGAGAACACCCGGCCCCGGCCCATCTGCGCCCACTGCGACGGCTTCCCCACCGTCGCGGTCACCACCGGCCAGACCACCGCCACCGGCGAGCGCCGCACCATCACCGCCGACTGCCCCGCCTGCCACGGCACCGGCCATACCACCCCCGCCCGCGCCTACACCCGCGTCGGGGCGTGAACACCATGGCCCTCCTCGACTGGTCCGACAAGAAGCACTTCGACGCCTCTGGCGACAAGCCCTGCGTGCTCTGCGACAAGCCCACCCCGCTCCGCTCCGACCGCGGCAAGCCCGTCCACAAGGTGTGCGCCGAGGAGTGGATCGACAACCACCCGCCCAAGGAGAACCGGTGACCAACCCCGCCACCGCGGCGGGCCTGGACCCGACCACTTTCGCCGACGTGCTGAGGGTGGCCGGGTCCCCCGGCTTCGACCGCCTCACCGAACAACTCCGCCGCACCGGAGGATGCGCCCAACCCGTCCACCTCACCGGCGCCACCAAAACCATCGACCGCACCACCGGCACCCTGCTCCACCACTACACGACCGACAACGAACCCGGCGGACGGCTCCGGATCGCCTGCGGCAACCGCCGCGCCTCCCGCTGCCCCGCCTGCGCCTGGACCTACGCCGGCGACACCTACCACCTCATCCGCGCCGGCCTCACCGGCGACCCCGCCAAAGGCACCCCAGTCACGGTCCGCGAACACCCCCGCGTCTTCGCCACCCTCACCGCCCCGTCGTTCGGCCCGGTCCACAACCGTCCCGGGAACCGGCCCTGCCGCTGCGGCACCCGCCACCCGGACGACGCCCCCGAACTCGGTACGCCCCTCGACCCGGCGACGTACGACTACGCCGGCGCGGTGCTGTGGAACAACCACGCCTCCGACCTCTGGCGCTACTTCACGATCTACCTCCGCCGCGAAATCGCCCGCCGCGCCGGCCTCACCCAGAAAGCCGCCCGGGAGCAATCCCGGCTGTCCTTCGGGAAGGTCGCCGAGTACCAAAAGCGCGGAGCGGTCCACTTCCACGCCGTGATCCGCTTCGACGGACCCGACGGCCCGGACACACCCCCGCCCGCCTGGGCCACCCACACCCTCCTTGACGACGCGATCCGCGCCGCCGCCGACCGGGTCGAACTCACCGTCCCCGCCCGTGAGGAAGCCGGCTTCCCTGGCTGGGTCCTGCGCTGGGGCACCCAACTCGACGTCCAGCCCATCGCCGCCTTCGGCAACGGCGAAGACCTCACCGAACAAGCCGTCGCCTCCTACGTCGCCAAGTACGCCACCAAGGCAGCCGAGACGACCGGGACCGTCGATCACCGCATCGGCAACAAGGAAGCCCTGATCCTCCTTGACGTCCCCGAGCATCCCCGCCGGCTGATCGAAGCGTGCCTTGACCTCCACCACGCCTACCCGGACCGCAAGCTCTGCGACTGGGCCCACATGCTCGGCTTCCGCGGTCACTTCTCCACCAAGTCCCGGGCGTACTCCACCACCCTCGGAGCACTCCGCCAGGTCCGCGCCGACTACCGCGCCCACCAGCAACGCGAAGCCCTCGGCCTCCCGGACCCCCACGACCACCCCGAAGCCACCACGCTCACCCTCGCCCACTGGGCCTACGCCGGCCACGGCCACACCCCCGGCGAATCCTGGCTCGCCGCCAACATCCACCGCGACATCCAACACAACCGCGACACCGCCCGCGAACACCGCGCCGAACTCATGGACCAACTCGCCCTGGAAGGAACCGACGCATGACCACCGCCACCGCCGAACTCCTCACCGTGCCCGAGGTCATGGCTCGGTTGAAGCTCGGGCGCTCCACCGTCTACGACCTGATCCGCTCCCGTCGGCTGGTCTCCATCACCATCGGCCGGTCGCGGCGCATCCCCGCCGACGCAGTGCGGGACTTCATCGTCAACGAGGTCGAGGAAGCCGCCTGATGCCTCCCCAGCGCAAGCGCAACCCCAACGGCGCCGGCACCATCACCAAGCGCAAGGACGGCCGCTATCAAGCCGCGGTCTACGTCCTCCAGCCGGACGGCACCCGCGCCCGCAAGTTTGCCTACGGCAAGACGTGGGCCGAGTGCGACACCAAGCGCCGTGAACTGCTCGCCAAGGTAGACCAAGGAGTGCCCGTGCCTACGAGGTCGGCCAAGCTTTCCGAGTGGCTGCCGTACTGGCTGGAGAACATCGTGAAGCCGCGCCGCAAGAGGACGACCTACGCCAAGTACGAGACGCACCTACGCCTCTACCTCGTGCCCATGCTCGGCTCGAAGCGGCTCGAATCGTTGAGCGTGGCGGATGTTCGGCGCTTCCTCGTCCGTCTGGAACAGCAGACCACCGCAGCGACCGCCAAGGAATCACACCGTGTCCTGCGTACCGCGCTGACGGCGGCCTGCCGGGAAGAACTCGTCACGCGGAACGTGGCGACCCTCGTAGAGCCGCCCTCGGCCAAAGCGCGAGACCTCTCCCCCTGGTCGCTGGACGAGACCCTGTCCTTCCTCACCGCGGCCCGGAAGGACCCGCTCTACGCGGCCTTCGTCCTTGCCATCGCGCTCGGCTTCCGCCGCGGTGAAGTCGTCGGCCTTCGGTGGGAAAACGTGGACCTCGACAAGCGGGAGATCCGGGTCCGCACTCAGCGGCAGCGTGTCCGCGGTGAGGCGTACGAAGACGATCCCAAAGGGCGCCGCAGGAGGCAGACACTTCCCCTCCCCGCCCTGTGCGTCGCTCCGCTCCGCTGGGAACGGCTACGGCAAGCTGCTCGGCGTGAAGCCGCAGGTGATCGGTGGGAGGACACGGGCTACGTCTTCACCACACGGACCGGCCGGCCGATCGAACCCCGCAACCTGTACCGCTCGTTCACCCGTGTTGCCGCGACCGCTGGACTTCGAGTGATCCGCCTGCACGATGCCCGCCACGGCTGCGCGACGCTACTGACTGCGGCCGGCGTACCGCCCCGCGTCGTGATGGAGATCCTCGGGCACAGTCAGATCGCGGTCACGATGAACATCTACGCTCACGTCGTCCAGGACACGCAGCGCGAGGCCGTGAGCCACCTCGACCGCATGCTGAAGCGGCAGCGTCCCGACCGTGGGTGACCGCCCTCGTTGATGTCAGATGTAGATGTCAAAGGCCCCCAACCATGATCGGTTGGGGGCCTTCGTACTGGTGGGCGCGGACGGTTTCGAACCGCCGACATCTGCTTTGTAAGAGCAGCGCTCTACCCCTGAGCTACGCACCCGTGGATGAAGGAACAGCGTACATGGCGTCCGGACCGGGTTCGTACTCCGTTTCGCCTCAGCCGCGGGCACCCACGCGCGGGACGCCGCAGAACGCGGAGGCGGAGCCCGAACGCCGGGCCGGATACGGGGGCTACCCCTACCCCGGAGCCGGTGGGCGGCCTCATCGTGGGTGACGGCCGGGCTGCATAACGTGAAGGTGGCCGGGGGAACTGCCCCGGTGAGCACCTCACCGCACCGCGCACATCTGGGGGACCGATCCCGTGGACACCACCACCAGCACGCCGCACACCCGCCGACGCACCGCCCTCCTCGCCTCCGCCGGGGCGCTCGTCGTCGCCGTGGCCGTCAGCGGTTGCGGGAGTACGGACGTGGACGGGGCGCCCGTCGAGCACAAGTCGTTCGCGCTCCGGGGGAAGACCCTGACGATCGACTCGTCGAACACCTCGCTGGAACTCGTACCGGCCGACGTGGACGAGGTGGAGGTGGAGCGGCAGACGGACGGCTGGGTGGTGTTCGGGTCGGGGCCCGATCCGGTCTGGAAGATGGAGGACGGCACCCTCACGCTGAAGGTGAAGTGCACGGGAGTGGTCAACAACTGCTCCGGCCGTCACCGGGTGAAGGTGCCGCGCGGGGTGGCTGTGAGGGCGTCGGGGGACAACGGCAAGGTGACCGCGTCCGGGTTCGACACCCGGCTGGAGCTGTCCTCCGACAACGGCGCGGTGGTGGTACGGGATGCCGGGGGCGAGCTGAAGTTGTCGAGCGACAACGGTTCGATCGACGCCAAGGGCCTTTCGGGCCCGTCCGCGGTGATCGGCTCGGACAACGGGTCGATCCGGCTCGGGTTCGACGCGGCACCGGATCTGCTGGACGTGGACACGGACAACGGCGGCACCCACATCGAGCTGCCCGGCGGAGGCAACGCGTACGCCGTGGACGCGCAGGCGCACAACGGGAACGTCTCCGTCGACGTGCCGCGCAATGACCTCAGCCCGCACGTGGTGAAGATCCGCAGCGACAACGGGGAAGTCAGCGTCCGAACCGCGAACTAACCGGCCCGGGTATTCGTCATGACTGGTGGGAGAATGGATCGGGCACAGGCGGACGGCACGGGAGAGGCATGTGACGGCGACAGACGCGCGGCCGCAGTCGAGGGCGCGAGCCGGTGGGCGCCCGACCGTCGCCGTCCCGGCCTTTCCGGAGCCGGACCTCGCGAACCCGCACGCGGCACGCCGTTCCGCCGGGAAGCCGCGCCGGGTCGGCCCGGCCCTCCGGGACGTCATCGCCCTGGTGCTGCTGCCCGTGCCGCTGCTCGCCGCCGCGCTGCCCGCCGCGTTCGCCGGTGGCGGTACGCGCCGCTGGTTCGGCGGGCGGGACGGGAGCAGCCGGCGGGCGGACGCCCAAGCGGCGAAGGATGCCGCCGCCGAGGCGTTCTACGAGCTGGACAGCGCGCAGCGCGATCTCGAGATCTCGATCGAGACCATCACGGCCGTGGACGGTTCCCCGCGCGCCCGGCAGGCCGTGGAGGAGTTCGCGGCACTGGGGCGCCGGATCGACGAGGTGAGCCACGCCTACATCACCGCGGTCGACGCGCACGACCTGGACCGGGACGATCTGGAGCCGTCCGTCGCGGCCCGGGCGACGACCGAACTGACCCGGGCCAAGGACGATCTCGTACGGGTCAGGGGCGAGCTCGACCGGTACGCGCAAGGCCTCGGCCCTCTCCTCGGCAGCGCCGAGACGCAGCTCGCCCGGCTCGCTCCGGCGGTGGAGCGAGCGCGGCAGGGACTGATCGGGGCCACCGGCGCGCTGGACGGGGTACGGGCCTCCGGAATGAAGGCGGACGACCTCGCGACACGGCTCGCCGCCCTGGCCCCCGAGCTGACCAAGCTCAACCAGGGCGCGGGTCGACACGGGGTGGCCGAGACGCTGCAACGGGCCGATTCCGTGCTCCGCGAGGCGGAGGCCATACGTACCGAGGCCGAGCGGCTGCCGGAGCGGGCCGCCGAGATCGACCGCAGGCTGGTGTCGCTGCGTACCCGCGCGCAGGCCCTGACCACCCGGGCGGGCGGTGTGGAGCCGATCCTCAGCGAGTTGCGGCGGCGCTTCTCGGAGGAGTGCTGGCACGACCTCCAGCACGTTCCGGAGCAGGCGGCGGAGGATGTCCGCCGGGCCGAGGAGAAGCTCGCCGAGGCCGCCGAGGCGCGCAGGGAGCAGCGCTGGGCCGACGCCACCGCCCGGCTCGGCACGGTCCGCGCGCTGCTCAACCACGCGGACGAGGCGGTGTCGGCGGCCGGGGAGCGACTGCGGCTGCTGGACGCGGTGGCGAAGGACCCGAAGGACGAGATCCAGCGGACCCGGTTCGCCGTCCGTGACGCCCAGCGGCTCGCCATGGCGGGCCGTAACACGCCCGATCCGCGTCACGCCGGGCCGCTCGACAACGCGGTGGCCAGGCTGGACCGTGCGATCGCGGCCCTCGACGTCCGCCACCCCGACTACTGGCACTTCCTGACCGAGGCGGAGGCCGTCCGGCAGACCGCGGCCCAGGTGGTCTCCACCATCCGCGAAGGGCTCGGCTCCGGTAGCTGAACCATCGGTCGCCGACGGAATGCCTCCACCGGGGAGCCGGAACACCTGGGAGCCGGAACACCTGGGAGCCGGGGAGCCGGAACACCCAGAGGCAGGAACGACGGGGCGCTCGGGCGCCGGGGCCCTGATGCGGGGGACGGCGGCCGGGCAGGCTACTTTGCGGGGATGAGTCTCCTTGATGATGTGGCCGAGCGCGACGGCTGGCGATGCTGGGTGTGCGACGAACCGGTCGACCCCGACATGTCGGTGAACGATCTGCGGGGGCCCAGCGTGGACAGCCGGACCGCCGACCGGAAGGCGAAGGTCGCCGAGCGGCTCGCACACCGCGGGTGCAACTCCCGCAAGGGTGCGGTCAAGGTCGTCATCGCCTGGCCCGACCACCTGTACGTGGCCGAGCCCGCGCCGCTGATCGCCGTCGCCGAGAGGCTGGAGCGCAAGGGCGGGCGCGAGATGGTGGGGCGCTGTCCGAACGAGCGGGACGCCCAGGAGGCTGCGGACTGGCTGGTGGACCGGTTCTCCCGGCTGGTGCCGGGGCTGCCGGTGACGGCGGACGTCCGGGCGGGTGGCGGCCAGTTCCTCGTCGCCCTGGCCGCCGGCCGCCGTTGACCGGAGAGCGCGGGCGCACCGGCGCGTCGGGCTGAGCCGCGCAGAGGTCACGGGCGCACGATCGCGGGCGCACCGGCGCGCCGGGCTGACTGCGCAAAGGTCACGGACGCACGATCGCGGGCGCACCGGAGCGTCGGGCCGGCCCCGGCGCGCCCGGGCCTCGCCGACTCGTACACCCGAGGGACGCGGCCCCGGAGCCCCGCCCCGCTCCGCCAGGACTTGTCCCGTTCGCCCCCCGGGCCGATGCTGGAAGTGATCCGTGCGCCGGTGCGAACCTCCGGAGAGGGCTGGTACGAACCTCCGTGGAGGCCCGTGCGTCGGCGCGTACCTCCCGAGGAGGTCGCCATGAGGACCGAGCAGGCCGAACACGTGAAGGCCAAGCCCCTGCATGCCCGTCTCAACGAGGAGCTGCCCGTCGACCACCGACTCAGTCAGGTCTACCGGATCGGCGCCGGACTGATGGGGCTCGTGCTCCTGGTCTTCGGCATCCTCGGTCTGATCGACAAGATCGGCTTCTTCGACACCGGTGGCGACACCGTCGCAGGTCTCAACACCAACGGCGCGCTGAGCATCCTCTCCATCTGCGTGGGGGTGCTGCTCCTCGGCGGCATGGTGGTGGGCGGCAACAAGGCGTCCACGCTCAACATGACGGTCGGTGTCCTCTTCATCGCCAGCGGTTTCGTGAATCTGGCCCTGCTGGACACTGGGCTCAACTTCCTCGCGTTCGAGATGCAGAACGTGCTGTTCAGCTTCATCGTCGGGCTGATGCTGATGTTCTTCGGGATGTACGGCAGGGTCAGCGGCGGACTTCCGCACGACAACCCGTACTGGCGGGCCCGCCACCCCGAGGAGGCCGCCCGCGAGGACCGCGCCCGCTCCGACCGGCCCCGGATGATGCCGGGCTCCCGCCCCCAGCCGCACGCGTGAGGAGACGGCCCCGACTGCGGGTCCGCCGCTCTACTCTTGCTCCATGCCTCGTTACGAGTACCGCTGCCGCACCTGCTCGGACACCTTCGAGCTCAGCCGTCCGATGGCCGAGTCCTCCGATCCCGCCGCGTGCCCCGTCGGCCACGACGACACCGTCAAGCTGCTCTCCGCCGTCGCCGTGGGCGGCGCCTCGGGTTCCGCGCCCGCCCCGGCGGGCGGCGGCGGAGGGGGCGGCTGCTGCGGCGGGGGCTGCTGCGGCTGAACGGCCCCGGCGCGGGCGGTAGGACGCGGAACGGGCGCCCCGGGGCCGTGGCCTCGGGGCACCCCGCGGATGCTGTCGCCTCAGCGGGCACTCACAGCTTGCGCGAGAGCGTCAGTCCGTCCGCGACCGTGAGCAGGACGCTGTCCATCCGGCGGTCGGCGAGCACGTGGTCGTTGAACTCCCGGATGGCTGCCGCTCCCCCGGTGGCGTGCGGTTCCACGACCCCGCCGTGGAAGAGCGTGTTGTCGGTGGCGATCATGCCGCCGGGCCGCAATCGGGGCACCAGCTCCTCCCAGTACGCGATGTAGCCGCCCTTGTCCGCGTCCAGGTAGGCGAAGTCGATGTGCGGCTCCTCGGGCAGGGCGCGCAAGGTGTCGAGCGCCGGCGCGATGCGCAGGTCGATGCGGTCCGCGACTCCCGCCTTCTCCCAGGCGGCCCTGCCGTACGCGGTCCACTCCTCCGAGACGTCGCAGGCGATCAGGCGCCCGCCCGGTGCCAGCGCCCGGGCCATGGACAGGGCACCGAAGCCGGTGAAGGTACCGACCTCCACCACGAGCCGGGCTGCGGTCAGCCGGACCAGGAAGGCGAGCAGCGGGCCCTGTTCCTCGGCCGACTGCATGCCCGCGCTGTCCGGCAGTTCGGCGTACGTGGTCGCGACGAGCTCCTGCTGGACGGGGTCCAGCGGCGGGTTGTGCGCGAGTACGTACGCGTACAGCTCGTCCGTCATCCGGGTTTCGTTGCCCTTGGTCATCGTGCGCAGCTCCTGGCTGTCGGTGCGGCGTGGTGCCGTTCGGGTTCAGCCTGCCCAAGGGGCCGCTGATCGCCCAAGACCTCTCGTCAGCCGCGTGCCGCCGCCAGGAACCTGCGCAGGATCTCCTCCCCGGCGAGGACGCCCTGCTCCTGGAGGGCGACGACCCCGCCGGTGTGCCAGCCGGTGTCGGCGAGTTCGCCGTGGCCGGGGCGCCAGGCGAGGTCGGTGCTGAGCAGCAGGTCGGCGTCGAGGAGGGAGTCGCCCGCGGAGAGGGTGAGGCCGGCGCCGGCGCGGCGGGCGACCTCGCGGACGGCCGCGCTCTTGGTGAGTGGCCTGGGTACCGCGTAGATCTTGCGGCCCTGGAGGGAGACGGTCCAGCCGCGTGGGCCGGCCCAGTCGACGAGTTCCTCCACCCAGCCGTCGGGGAGCAGGGAGCGTTCGACGACGAGGTAGGCGAACAGGTCCTCGGCGACCCGGTCCTTCAGCAGCCAGGCGGGTTCGGAGACGGCGGCGAGGTGCGCGCGGACCTCGGCGAGCGGGGCGCACTCGCCGGCGATGCGGTTGAGGACTCCCGCGTGCCAGTCGGGGTCGGACTCGCCGTCCACGAGGATGTGCCCGCCGTTGGCGACCACCGCGTAGGCGGGCGCCGGTCCGGGGAGGCTGATGCGGTGGTACTGCTCGCGGGTGCGGGTGGTGGTCGGCACGAAGACCGTGGTGCGGCCCAGCTCTTCCAGCAGGGCGGCGGCCGTCTCGGTGACGTAGGAGAGCGGTTTGCTGCCGTACGTCTCGACGCAGAGCAGCCGGGGCGCGTCGGCGTCCGGCATGGTGAGCTGGAGGGCGTTGGTGGAGTAGATGAGGGTGCGGTCGAGATCGCTGGCGACCATCGCCACGGGGTTCGTCCCCGGTGAGGTCACTGTTCCGTCACCGCCTTGCCGTCGGCGCCCGTCGCACCCCGGGTGTACTTGGGGTGGATCAGTCCGACACAGCTGTACGGAAGTCCGTCGACCTCCTCGACGGGCACCCCGCGCTGCTCCGCGAGGAGCCGTACGTGGTCGAGGTCGGCGCCGGCGCGGCGGTCGGCGAGGATCTTCCAGGGGACCCGTCGGAGCAGCACGCGGGTGGTCTCGCCGACCCCGGGCTTGACGAGGTTGACGTCGTTGATGCCGTACTCCTCGCTGATGCGCTCGACGGCCGCCCAGCCTTCCCAGGTGGGGGCGCGGTCGGCGGCGAGCAGGGCCTTGGCCTCCTCGGCCACCTCGTCGGCGACCTCGTCGAAACGGGCGGCGACGGTGTCCAGGAAGTCGAGGGAGACGTCCGAACCGGCCAGTTCCCGGTAGAACTTGGCGCCGTGGAAGTCGTCCGGGCCGACCAGGTCGGCGCGGAGTACCGTGCGTGAGATCAGGCCGGACACCGTGGAGTTGAGGCAGGCGGAGGGGATGAGGAAGTCCTCGCGGGTGCCGTAGGTGCGGACGCAGCCGCCGGGGTCCGCGAGGACGGCGATCTCGGGGTTGAATCCCTCGAACTCCGCGAGGGCGGAGGCGAGTTCGCGGGTGATGGCACCCTTGCCGGTCCAGCCGTCGACGAAGACGACGTCGGCGGGGTCGTGGTGTGCGGCCAGCCAGCGCAGGGCGTTGGCGTCGATGCCCCGGCCGCGCACGATGGAGACGGCGTAGTGCGGCAGGTCGAGTCCGTGGCGGTGCTGGGCCCACCGCCGCATCAGGACTCCGACGGGGGTACCGGCCCGGGCGAGCGAGACGAGGACGGGGCGGGGGCCGCGTTCGGCGAGGACCGTCTCGGTGACGGTGCCGACCGCGCGGGCGATGCGGGCGGCGGAGGTTTCCAGGGCGGCCTGGAAGAGCGCCTGGTAGGCGGGGCTGGGCTGGTACTCCACGGGGAGCGATTCGGCGTAGTGCGCGCCACCGCTCTGTATCGCCTCCTCGCGTTCCTCCGTGGGGGCCTCCAGCTCGGTGTCCGAGAGGTCCTGGAGCAGCCAGCCGACGTCCTCGGCGGCGTACGAGGAGAATGCGGGGCCTCTGAGGGGCTCGGGCAGCATCGTGAATTCCTGCCGTTCGGGAGTGTACGAGGGGATGACCGCGAGGAGCACCCGGCCGGCGTGAGCGGCGAGGCGGGCCAACAGCCCTTCGGGGGCGTGGAGTGCGGGTGTGTCGGCGTGCGAGTCGACCACCGCGACGACGGCGTCGAAGCCGGCTCCGGCGACGTTGTAGGTGTACCGGTCGCCCGGGCCGTCCGCCGGGGTGTCGTGGGCCGGGAAGACCAGCCTGCTGCGTATCGCGTAGCCGGGGTCGTCGACGGCGAGGACGGGTGAGCGGGTGGTGGTGGAGTAGCGGACTTCGGCGTCGGTCAGCTGTTCCAGGGCGGTGCCGAGGCGCAGCGGGGCGTACATGAGCTCTTCGAAGCCGAGGACGAGTACGCGGCGAGGGCCGTCGGGGCCGCCCGCTCCTTCGGCGGCGGGTCCGTCCCGCAGGGCCGCGGCGATCCGGGCGGCCATGTCCGGGAGCGCGCGTTCCAGGGTGGCGCGGTGGGCTGGGGTGAAGCCGTGCCGGCCGCCGTCCGGGAGGCCCTCGGGCCAGCCGAGGTCGACGCGGGTGACCCGGGCGGTCCCCGCGGCCCCTGTGGCCCCTATGGCCCCTGTGGCCCCTGTGGCCTCCTTCGTCTCCTTCGCCTCCTGCTCGGCTACGAGGGCCTGCCCCCGCTCCAGTACCCCTTCGGGCAGCACGACCGTGCCGGAGCCGCGGGCTATCAGGTCGACACGGGCGCCGATCTCCGCGGCGAACTCCGCGAGCCGCCCCCGGTCCGCGGGCGAGCGCATGTCGGCGAGGGCCACGATGACGTACCGCTCGCGGGGGTAGAGGTCGTGGAGCGCGCGGATGGTGTTGAGGACGGTGTTGCCGGTGGAGAACTCGTCGTCGACGAGTACCAGCGTCCCGGGGCCCGCGAGCAGCGCCGGGTCCTCCGGGAGCAGCAGGTGGGAGGTGGCGTGGGAGTGGGATTCCTCGAAGCCGCCGGCCCGGACCACGCCCGGGACCGGGCGACGGGTGGAGTGGAGGTAGGGCGCCGAGCCGATGCCGTCGGCGACCGAATGGCCGAGTCCGGTGGCGGTCTCGGCGTATCCGAGGACGATCGCCCGGCCGGCCTCGGGTCCGAGCAGTTCACGCACCCGGTGGCCGAGCTCGACCCCGGCGCCGTGGACGACGGACGGGAGCTGCGGTACGTGCTTGCCGAGGACGTGGGAGACCAGCAGATGGGCCCGCCGGGGGTTGTGCCGCAGGGCGAGCCCCAGCATGTCCCTGATCTCACCGTCGCCGGTGAGAGCGACTCCCAGCCGCTCGGCCACCCAGCTGCCCGACCACACCACGTCCATCGTCTCTCTCTCCGTCGCCCGCCCGCTCATCGGTACGCGCTCACTTCGCCCCGGCCGCGGCCAGCAGGTCCACGAAGCCGATGTCCTCGCGTGCGACGCCGAAGACCTCGGCGCGCAGGAGAGTGCGTTCGGCCCACGCCCGGTGCGGTTTCACTTCATTCATCTTGTTCGTATACGCGGAGCGCAGCACTCCGCCGGCGTCGCGCTCGGGACGCAGAATGTCCTGGGCGTCGCTGAATTCCTCGTGGCTGACGACGGAGAGCGCGTGCACGGGGTCCACGTGCGAGGGGTGGATGCAGGTTTTGCCGAGGAGGCCGTTGGCCCGGTCGAGTTCGATCTCCCGGAGCAGCCCGTCCAGGTCGTGCTCGATGAGCGCGGTGCGCAGTTTCTCCGCCCGGCCCTCCTGGAAGGGGCTGCGGCGCAGCTGCGGCTTGAACATGCGTTCCTGGTTGCGGAAGTACTCCCAGACGGGGCCGGTGATGGTGAATCCGGTGCCGTCCGCGCGTCCGAGGACGTTGACGACGTCGGAGATGACGGCGCTGACGATCTGCACGTCGTACGCGGTCATGTCGGAGGATCTCCGCAGCCCGTAGGCGGAGCAGAAGTCGGTGACTCCGAGCCGCAGCGCGAGAATGTGCTCACGGTGGGTTCCGACGACACGCGCGATTCCCTGGAGCGTTTCGGTACGGGTTTCCAGGTGGAGGAGTTCCGGCGATTCGAGCACCGGCATGGCGAAGAGCCGCTGACCGGATGCCGATTCCGCGCGGGTCAGTGCCGCAAGGAAGAGCTCTCCGCGGCGTTCGGTGAATTTCGGCAGTACGAAGCCGGAGAGCAGCCGGACCGAGGCGCCGAGGCGGTGCACCAGGTCGGTGATCTGTTCCGGCTCACGCACGCGGACGAAGAGGAGCGGAATGGCCGCGTCCCGGTCGGCGAGGTCGGCGAACTGCTTGACCAGGTTCCTCTCCGCGCCTTCCACTTCGGTGTCGGCGATCGAGTCCTCCAGGCAGAGGACCATCGAGATCACGCCGCGCGCGGCTTGTTTCACGACGTCGTCCGCGAGCCGGGGACGGGTGGCCGGGGCGTAGAGCGTGGCGCCCAGTGCCGCCGAGAGCACGCGGGCGGGAGCGCTCGCGTCGAATTCGCATGGCTCCTGGAAGAACAGTCCCTGCCGGGCAGCAGGCGTGATGTGCCCGAAATGACGCATGATTTTCCCCCGTACCGCCTGATCGATCGAACAACGCATGGCCGGTAATAGTACGTATGGACGGGTGTCCGCAGTTCCCCGCATATGTGAACTTCGGGTAACTCGCCCGTGTCGGAGGGCTCCGGCACGGTAAGGTGCTCCAGCTCAGCTCTACCCCCGGATACCGGTTTACGGCCCCCGCGTTGTCCGGGGGAGCCGCCAACAGGCAGGATGACGGGCATGACGCAAGGGATGCTGAAGGGTTCGAACGTCCCCCTCGATGCCGCGGCCGTACGGGCCGTGCTGCGCTGGACTCCTGGGGCCGGGGTTCCGGACGTGGACGCCTCCGCCCTGCTGCTGGGCGCCTCGGGGCGGGTGCGCATCGACGAGGACTTCGTCTTCTACAACCAGCCCCGGCATCCCTCCGGCCATGTGCGACGCCTGCCCAAGCGCACCGTCGCCGACGGGCTGACCGACACGGTCGAGGCGGATCTGGCGGCGCTGGACCCCTCGGTGGACCAGGTGGTGATCGCCGCCTCCTCGGACGGCGCGAGCTTCGGGAGCGTCCACGACCTGCGGATATCGCTGTACGACGCAACGGCCGCGGACGGCGCCCCGCTGGCCGTGTTCGAGATCCGGCCCGAGACCGGTGAGGAGACCGCCATCATCTGCGGCGAGCTCTACCGGCGCGGGGACGGCTGGAAGTTCCGTGCGGTCGGCCAGGGCTATCCGACCGGGCTGATCGGGCTCGCGACGGCCTTCGGCATCTCGGTGGACGACGGGGACCCGCAGTCGGCCGAGCAGCCGGAGCCGGACGGCGAGCGGGAGAGCGCGGCGGCTCCCGGCCGCCCCGCTCCGGAGCACGCCGGAGACCTCACGGTCCCCCAGCAGCAGCCCGGGTACGGCTACCCGCAGCCCGCCGCAGCTCCGCCGGTGCGTGAGGGCGGGTACGGCTACCCGCAGCCCGCCACCGCCGCACCGGCCTACGGCTACCCGCAGCCCGCCTCCGCCGGGTACGGCTACCCGCAGCCCGCGACGAGCGCGCCCGCGTACGGGTATCCGCAGCCCGCGGCGGCCGCCGCGCCCGCACCGGACCCGCATTTCGTCCTGCCGCCGCAGGGCCCGCAGTTCGTCCGGTCCTGAGCGGTCAGGCACGCGACTTGTAGCCGCGGCCCCACTGCATGCCGAAGCCGTAGAGCCGGTCGAGTTCGGACTGGAATCCGTAGACGAACTTGACCTCTCGGCGCACGATCAGCTCCTCCTTGACGTTCTCCACGGTGAACACGGCGCAGGAGCGGGCCTGCGGCGCGCGTTCGTCCAGTTCGATCTCGATCCGCGGGCCGTTGCCCGGGTAGAGCGTGACCATCGCGTGGGTACGGTCGAACGCCGGCGTCTGGTCGTAGATGTAGACGAAGAACAGCAGGCGTCTGATCTTGTCGCGGTGGTCCATGTTGACGTAGACCGTCTCCCCCGAGGGCGCGCCGAAGCGGTCGTCCCCGCTGAGCCGGATGTACGGCGGGTCGTTCAGGTCCCCGACGAGATTGCCGAGGGGCTGCACCACACCCTTGGTGCCGTCCATGAGCTCGTACATGCACCCGAGGTCGAGGTCGACGTTGACCATGCCCTGGGTGTGGGCCTGCACGACCTCCGGCTGGAAGAGCTTCAGCGGGTTCCGCAGCAGGCTGCCTCCCGAGCGGCCCTCGATGTCGGAGCTCCGCATCCGCCAGGAGAGGTTGACCCGGAGGTTTCCGGTGAGCGCTCCCTGTTTGTTCAGCGAGACCGTGGCGTTGCGCCGTGAGAGCTGAATCGAGTTCGTCGCCGCGCTGCCCGACTCGAACTGCGCCGTGCGTGCCGGCCACAGGCCGTCGAAGAAGCCCATCCCCCACCCCCACCTAACTGTCTGCGCGTCCTCGCGGGCCGGTGCTCCGGTCCTTCTTCGCGCGTCCCGCACGTCACTGCGGGGCGGCCGGCGGACCGGCCCGGATCTCCGGAGCCGTACCGCGCGGACCACCCCGCAGAGAGCGTTCCCTCATTCCTTACCGGGTCACACACCCGACAGAGGAGACTTCTGGCCAGAACTTCAGCGGACTCCGCCGTCGCCGGCGTCGACCAGCGGGCTGCCGCCCTCCTCGCCGACCGCGGCGATTTTCTTGTTGCGCCGGACCGACGACCAGAACGACCAGGCGATCAGCACCACGCCGACCAGGCCGGTGATGATCTCGTTGATCTCGTACTGGATGGTCACGAGGAGGATGACCGAGAGGGCGCCGATCGCGTAGTGGGCGCCGTGCTCCAGGTAGACGTAGTCGTCCAGGGTGCCCTGGCGGACCAGGTAGACCGTGAGCGAACGGACGTACATGGCGCCGATGCCGAGGCCGAGGGCCATCAGCACGATCTCGTTGGTGATGGCGAAGGCGCCGATGACGCCGTCGAACGAGAAGGACGCGTCCAGGACCTCCAGGTAGAGGAACATGAAGAACGCGGCCTTGCCGGCCAGCACGACCGGAGCGAGGTTCTTGCCGCTCTTCTTGGCCTCTTCCTCGGCCTCGTGCTCGCGCTCCTCCTCTTCTTCGAGCTTGTTCTCGAAGAAGCCGGAGAGGCCGCCGACGACGAGGTACGTGATCAGGCCGGCGACACCCGCGAGCAGCACCGTGGACGTCTTGTCGGCGTGCACGCCACCGTGCTGGTGGGCGTGGGTCGCGACGGTCAGGGCGGCGACGAGCAGGACGATCAGCGCGACGCAGACCGACAGCATGTCGACCTTGCCGAGCTTGGAGAGCGGGCGCTCGATCCACCGGAGCCACTGGATGTCCCGGTCCTCGAAGATGAAGTCGAGGAAGATCATGAGCAGGAACATGCCGCCGAAGGCCGCGATCGACGGGTGGGCGTCGGTGACCAGCTGCTGGTACCGGTCGGGGTCGTTGAACGAGAGGTCGACGGCCTCGATCGGACCGAGTTTGGCGCTGATCGCCACGATCACGACGGGGAAGACCAGTCGCATACCGAAGACGGCGATGAGCACACCGATCGTGAGGAAGATCTTCTGCCAGAAGGCATTCATCTTCTTCAGGATTCCGGCGTTGATCACCGCGTTGTCGAAGGACAGCGAGATCTCCAGGACCGTCAGGATCGCGACGACGCCGAGAGCCTGCCACCCCCCGTAGAACACCGCTGCGACCAGGCCGAGCGCGGTAACCGCGAACGACCAGCCGAAGGTTTTCAGAAGCACTGGCTACCCCATCGTGTATGTAACGGGTCTCCCCCGTAGTGCGGGGCTCCCCCGCGCCGAGCGCGGCTTTACGAAACGTTGACCCCGAAGTCTAGAGCGATGCCCCGCAGTCCTGACGCGTACCCCTGTCCCACCGCACGGAACTTCCATTCGCCGTTGTAGCGGTAGAGCTCGCCGAAGATCATCGCCGTCTCGGACGAGGCGTCCTCGCTGAGGTCGTAGCGGGCGAGCTCCTGGCCGTCGGCCTGGTTCACGACCCGGATGAAGGCGTTGCTGACCTGGCCGAAAGCCTGCCCGCGATTGTCCGCGTCATGGATCGAGACGGGAAAGACGATCTTGTCGCAGTGCGGGGGCACCTGATCGAGGTGGACGACGACGGACTCGTCGTCACCTTCACCCTCGCCGGTGAGGTTGTCCCCGGTGTGTTCGACGGAGCCGTCGGGGCTGGTGAGGTTGTTGTAGAACACGAACCACTCGTCCCCGAGCACCCGCCCCGACTGGCACAGCAGCGCGCTGGCGTCCAGGTCGAAATCGGCTCCGGTGGTGGATCGCGCGTCCCAGCCGAGGCCGATGAGCACCTGGGTGAGGTTGGGTGCGGCCTTGGAGAGGGAGACGTTGCCTCCCTTGGCGAGCGTGACGCCCATGATGTGTCCTCCCCGATTCGTTCTTCGTGTGTGCGGATCCGTTTTCGGTCCGTGCGGCACAGCATGCCCAGTGCGGGCGGTCCCGCACCGGGGATGCCCGGCAGGCCCTGCGGGGCGTGGAAGCCCGCGCGCCCGGCACCGGCGGGCAAAGCACGCCCGGCGCCGCACGAGAGGTG
>NZ_JBHWZJ010000090.1:0-4648 GCF_042728415.1 Streptomyces sp. NPDC060198
ACCTCGGGGCGGTTCGTGGCGGACCCGTTCGGCGAGGGCGGCACGCGGATGTACCGCACCGGGGACCTGGTGCGGTGGAACCCCGAGGGGAACCTCGAATTCCTCGGCCGCACCGACGACCAGGTCAAGATCCGGGGCTACCGGATCGAACTCGGCGAGATCGAGGCGGTACTCGCCGACCACCCGCAGGTCGCACGGGCCGTCGTGATCGTCCGGCAGGACCACGCCCAGGACTCCCGGCTGGTCGCCTACCCGGTGCCCGTCACCGGCGCCGAGCTCCGGCCCGAGGACCTGCGCGCACACCTGCGCGAGCGGCTGCCCGACTACATGGTGCCGACCGCGTTCGTCCCGCTCGACGCCCTGCCGCTGAACACCAGCGGCAAGGTCGACCGGCGTGCCCTGCCCGAGCCTGCGACCGCGGCACCGGCCGGCCGGGAACCGCACACTCCCGCCGAACACGTGCTGGCCGGGCTGTTCGCCGAGGTGCTCGGCCTGCCCCGGGTCGGCGCCGACGACGACTTCTTCGACCTCGGCGGACACTCCCTGCTCGCCACCCGGCTGGTGGCCAGGGTCCGTACGACTCTGGGCGTCGAACTGCCGCTGCGCACCCTCTTCCGCACCCCGACCGTGGCAGGGCTGGCCGCCGGACTGGGCGGCGCGGACCGGGCCCGGCCCGCCCTGGAGCGAGGGGAGCGGCCCGAACTGGTGCCGCTGTCGTCCGCCCAGCGCAGGCTGTGGTTCCTGCGCCAGTTGGAGGGCGCCGACTCGGTCTACAACATGCCGCTCGCCTGGCGGCTCCGGGGACCGCTGGACCTGACGGCCCTGGAAGCGGCGCTGGGCGACCTCGTCGACCGCCACGAAACCCTGCGCACGGTCTTCCCGAGCGCGGACGGTGTGCCGCACCAGCGGGTGCTGGCCGTGGGGGAGGCGCGTCCGAGGGTGCCCGTCACCCGGACCGGCGAGTCGGACCTGCCGGGACTGCTGGCCGGGGCGGTGGCGCGCGGATTCGACATCGCGGCCGAACCCCCGCTGCGCGCCGAGGTGTTCGCGCTCTCGGCGGACGAGCACGTGCTGCTCCTGGTGATGCACCACATCGCCGGTGACGGCTGGTCGCTGGGCCCGCTGGCCACCGACCTGGCCACCGCGTACGCGGCGCGCCGGGAGGGCGGGGCGCCCCGGTGGGCACCCCTGCCCGTGAGTTACGCCGACTACACCCTGTGGCAGCACCGGCTGCTCGGTGATCCGGCGGACCAGGACAGCCTGTCCGCCCGGCAGACCGCCTACTGGACCCGGACGCTCGCGGAGCTGCCGGAGCAGATCCGGCTCCCCGCCGACCGCAACCGCCCCGCCACCCCGTCCTACACCGGCGGCCACCTGGCGATCGAACTGGACGCCGAACTCCACGACGGGCTGCTCCGGCTGGGCCGGCAGCACGGCGCCAGCGTGTACATGGTGCTGCAGGCCGCCCTGGCCTCGCTGCTGGACAAGCTCGGCGCGGGCACGGACATCCCGGTCGGCAGCCTCATCGCCGGCCGGACCGATCAGGCGCTGGACGACCTCATCGGGTTCTTCGTCAACACCCTGGTGCTCCGCACGGACACCAGCGGCGACCCGTCCTTCGCCGAGCTGCTGGACCGGGTCAAGGAGAGCGCGCTCGGCGCGTACGCGCACCAGGACCTGCCGTTCGACCACGTGGTCGAGGCCCTCAACCCGTCCCGGTCGCTCGCCCGCCAGCCGCTGTTCCAAGTGCTGCTCGCGCTGCAGAACGTGCCGAGCACCGAGTTCTCGCTGAGCGGCCTGGACACCGGGATCGTCCTGGTACGGACGTCCACGGCCATGTTCGACCTCGGCTTCCACCTGCTGGAGCGCGGCGGCAGCGGCGGGGCGGCCGAGGGCATCGTCGGCCGGGTCGAGTACAGCAGTGACCTGTTCGACCCCGCCACGGTCCAGACCCTGGTCGCCCGGTGGCTGCGGCTGCTCGCGGCCGTGGTCGCCGCACCGGAGCGCCCGCTGAGCCGGATCGACGTGCTCACCGCCGAGGAGCGCCACGAGCTGCTGGTCGACCGCAACGACACCGCCCGTGCCGTCCCCGACGCCACTCTGCCCGCCCTCTTCGAAGCGCGGGTCCGGGCCACTGCGGACGCCCCGGCGGTGCTGTGCGAGGACACCGTGCTCACCTACCGCGAGTTGAACCGGCGGGCGAACCGCCTGGCCCACGCGTTGATCGCGCGGGGTGTGGGCCCGGAGCAGGTCGTCGCCCTGCGGCTGCCCCGTTCGCCCGAGTTCGTGGTCGCCGTCCTCGCGGTGCTGAAGACGGGCGCGGCGTACCTGCCGGTCGACCCGGACTACCCGGCCGTCCGTATCGAGTACATGCTGCGGGACGCCGCTCCGGCCGTGGTGCTCGACGACCTCGCGGCCGTCACACCGTCCGGCCCGCTGCCGGAGCACGATCCCGCCGTCCCGGTCGATGCCCGGCACCCCGCGTACGTCATCTACACCTCCGGCTCCACCGGCAGGCCCAAGGCCGTGGTGATGCCCGCCGGCGGGCTGCTGAACCTGCTGGACTGGCACCACCGGGTCGTCGGCGGCGAACCCGGCACGCTTACCGCGCAGTTCACCGCGATCAGTTTCGACGTCTCGGTGCAGGAGGTGCTCTCCGCGCTGCTGTACGGCAAGACCCTGGTGGTGCCGACCGAGGAGCAGCGCCGCAGCTCCGAACTGTTCGCCCACTGGCTGGACCGGCACCGCGTCGAGGAGCTGTTCGCGCCGAATCTGGTGATCGAGGCGCTGGCCGAGGCCGCCGAGGAAGCGGGGCTGGACCTGCCGCACCTACGACTGGTCGCGCAGGCCGGAGAGGCGATGCGGCTGGGCGGTGCCGTGCGCCGCTTCCAGGCACGCCGCCCGGGCCGGGTGCTGCACAACCACTACGGGCCCGCCGAGACCCATGTGATCACCGCCTACACGCTGCCGGCCGACCCCGCCGACTGCCCGCTGCCGGTGCCGATCGGGCTCCCGGTCGCCAACTGCCGCGCCTACGTCCTGGACCCGGCCCTGCGGCCGGTGGCCCGCGGTGTGCCGGGCGAGCTGTACCTCGCCGGAGCGGGGCTCGCCCGCGGCTACCTGAACCGGCCGGGGCTGAGCGCCGGACGCTTCGTCGCCGACCCGTACGGTCCGGCGGGCACCCGGATGTACCGCACCGGCGACCTGGTGCGCTGGCGTGCCGACGGCGAGCTGGAGTTCGCCGGCCGGATCGACCACCAGGTCAAGGTGCGCGGCTTCCGGATCGAGCCGGGCGAGATCGAGGCCGAGCTCACCGCGCACCCGGGCGTCGCCCAGGTCGCGGTGCTCGCCCGGGAGGACCGGATCGTCGCCTACGTCGTGCCCTTCGCCGTCCCCTCCGACGGGGCGGGGACCGGGGCCGGTGCGGGGGCGCTGGCCGCGTACCTGCGCGACCGGGTGCCCGCGTACATGGTGCCGTCCGCGTTCGTCCTGCTCGACGCGCTGCCGCTGACGCCGAACGGCAAGCTGGACCGAGCGGCCCTGCCCGCTCCGGAGCCCGCCACGGCCGCGGGCGGCCGGGCGCCGCGCACGCCCCAGGAACAGATCCTGTGCGAGCTCTTCGCCGAGGTCCTGGGACTCGCCCGGGTCGGGGTCGAGGAGGACTTCTTCGCGCTGGGCGGGCACTCCCTGCTCGCCACCCGGCTGGTCTCGCGGGTCCGGGCGACCCTCGGGGTCGAACTGGAGCTGCGCGCGCTGTTCCGGAACCCGACCCCGGCCGGGATGGCGGCCGGACTGCACGACGCCACGACCGCACGGCAGGCACTGGTGCCCAGGCCCCGCCGCGAACCGATGCCGCTGTCGTTCGCGCAGCGCCGGCTCTGGTTCCTCCAGCAGTTCGGGGCGCCGAGCGCCACCTATCACATGCCGCTCGCCCTGCGGCTGTCCGGAGACCTCGACCGGGGCGCGCTGAGCGCCGCGCTCGTGGACGTCGTGGCCCGGCACGAGACCCTGCGCACGGTCTTCCCGCACGCGGGCGGAATCCCGCACCAGAGGGTGCTCGGCACCACCGAGGCCGCCGTCCCGCTGACCGTGCGCACGGCCGGCGAGAAGGAGGTACGCGCCCTCCTGCGGGAGTCGGCGGTGCGCGCCTTCGACCTGACCACGGAAGTACCGCTGCGGGCGGAGCTGTTCGCCGTCGCCCCCGACGAGCACGTGCTGCTGCTGGTCATGCACCACATCGTCGGGGACGGCTGGTCCATGGGCCCGCTCGCCCGCGACCTGGCCGCCGCCTACACCACCCGGCAGGCCGGCGAGGCACCCGCATGGCCGCCGCTGCCGGTGACCTACGGCGACTACACCCTGTGGCAGCACGAGATCCTCGGTGACGAGAACGACGCCGACAGCGTGTTCACCCGACAGGTCGCCTACTGGAAGCGGACGCTGGCCGGCCTGCCCGAGCAGCTCCACCTGCCCGCCGACCGGCCGCGCCCGGCCGTCATGTCGTACGGCGGCGATCTGCTGGAACTCCGGATCGATGCCGAACTGCACGCGCGGCTCCTGGAGTTGGCGCGACGATCGGGAGCCACCCTCTTCATGGTGCTGCAGGCGGCTTTGGCGGCGCTGTATACGCGGTTGGGTGCGGGGGAGG
>NZ_JBHWZJ010000090.1:4746-22786 GCF_042728415.1 Streptomyces sp. NPDC060198
GGACATCGCGATCGGGAGTCCGATCGCGGGTCGTACGGACGAGGCGTTGGACGATCTGGTCGGGTTCTTCGTGAACACGTTGGTGTTGCGTACGGACACGAGTGGTGATCCGAGTTTCGCGGAGTTGCTGGGCCGGGTGCGGGAGTCGGCGTTGTCGGGTTACGCGCACCAGGACGTGCCGTTCGAGCACCTGGTGGAGGCGTTGAACCCGTCCCGCTCCCTCTCCCACCACCCCCTCTTCCAGACCGGGCTGGTCGTGCAGAACGCGCCGGGCGGCGACTTCGAACTGCCGGGCCTGAAGGTCTCCGGAATGGCCGTGCTCACCGGGACCGCGCGGCTCGACCTGACCTTCGGTTTCGCGGAAGAGCACGGGCCCGACGGCGCACCCGCCGGGCTCGGCGGCGCCATCGAATACAGCACCGACCTGTTCGACCGCCCGACGGTCGAGCTCCTGGCCGCCAGGTGGACCAGGCTGCTGGCCGCGGTCGCCGCCGCGCCCGACCGGCCGATCGGCGGGATCGACCTGCTCACCGCCGGCGAACGCCGCGAACTGCTGCCCGCCGCCGAGGACATGGCGCCCCGGGGAAGCTTCCCCGAACTCTTCGCGGCGCAGGTGGCGTCCACGCCGGACGCGGTCGCGCTGGTCTGCGGTCCTGAGGAGTTGACGTACCGTCAGCTCGATGTGCGGGCGAACCGGTTCGCGCATGCGCTGATCGGGCGGGGGGTCGGTCCGGAGCAGGTCGTGGCGGTGTCTCTGCCTCGGTCGGTGGAGTCGGTGGTGGCGGTTCTCGGCGTGCTGAAGGCGGGGGCCGCGTATCTGCCGGTCGATCCGGGGTATCCGCGGTCGCGAATCGACTTCATGCTGGCGGATGCCGGTCCGGTGGTGGTGGTCGACGATCCCGCGACGGTGACCGACACCGACGGGCTGCCGGAGGCCGATCCGGGGATCGCGCTGGACGTCCGGCATCCGGCCTACGTGATCTACACCTCGGGTTCGACCGGCCTCCCCAAGGGCGTCGTCGTGAGCCACGCCGGCGTCTTCGGCCTGGTGGCGGCGCAGGCGGAGCGGCTCGGCGTGAAGCCGGGCAGCCGGGTGCTCCAGTTCGCTTCGCCGAGCTTCGACGCGTCCTTCTGGGACCTCTGCAGCGCGACTCTCACCGGCGCCACCCTCGTGCTGGCCCCGGCCGAGGCCCCGCTGGAAGCCCTGACGGACCAGCGGCTCGCCGTCACCCACGTGACGCTTCCGCCCTCGGCGCTCGCGGCAGTGGACACCGCCGCGCTCACGGCCACCACCCTGGTGGTCGCGGGTGAGGCGTGCCCGCCGGAGCTGGTGGCGCGCTGGGCGCCCGGACGCCGGATGATCAACGCGTACGGCCCGACCGAGACGACCGTGTGCGCGGCCATGAGCGACCCGCTCTCCCCGGCACCCGGCGTGCCGCCGATCGGGCGACCGGTGGCGGGCTTCCGGGTGTACGTACTGGACGAGCGGCTGCGCCTCGTACCGCCGGGCGTGGAAGGCGAGTTGTACGTCGCCGGACCGGGTTTGGCGCGCGGTTACCTGAACCGGCCAGGTCTGACGGCAGGGCGGTTCACCGCCTGCCCGTTCGGACCGGCGGGTACGCGGATGTACCGCACCGGCGACCTGGTACGGCATCGGACCGACGGCGCGCTGGAGTACGTCGGCCGCGCCGACCAGCAGGTGAAGGTCCGCGGCTTCCGCGTCGAGCCCGGCGAGGTCGAGGCCGCGTTGGCCGAGCACCCCGCCGTTGCCCAGGCGGCCGTCGTCGCCCGGGACGACCGGCTCGTGGGCTACGTGGTGACCCGCGCCCGTCCGGCGGTCCGTCCCGCGGAGCTCGCCGCGCACCTGCGCGAGCGGTTGCCGGACTACCTGGTGCCGTCCGTCTTCGTGGTGATGGACGCGCTGCCGTCCACGCCGAACGGGAAGCTGGACAGGGCGGCGCTGCCCGCACCCGAAGCCACTCCCGAGGGCGGCGGGCGGATGCCCCGCACGCCCCAGGAGCAGATCCTCGCCGGGCTGTTCGCCGAGGTGCTGGACG
This sequence comes from Streptomyces sp. NPDC060198, assembly GCF_042728415.1. Classification (NCBI taxonomy): domain Bacteria; kingdom Bacillati; phylum Actinomycetota; class Actinomycetes; order Kitasatosporales; family Streptomycetaceae; genus Streptomyces; species Streptomyces sp. NPDC060198. Next base: position 6,804 of record NZ_JBHWZJ010000090.1, read on the forward strand.
TGCCGAAGGTCTCGGTCGACGACGACTTCTTCGCCCTGGGCGGGCACTCCCTGCTCGCCACCCGGCTGGTCGCCAGGGTGCGTTCGGTGCTCGGCGTGGAGCTCGGGCTGCGCGCGCTCTTCCAGACGCCCACCGTGGCCGGTCTGGCCGAGACGCTGACCGGGACGGGCCAGGCGCGCCCGGCGCTGACCGCCTACGAGCGGCCCGCGACCGTGCCGCTCTCCTTCGCCCAGCGTCGGCTCTGGTTCCTGCACCGCATGGACGCCACCGCCGCGACCTACCACATCCCTCTGGCCCTGCGGCTGACCGGAACACTCGACCGTGGTGCGCTGGACCAGGCGCTCGCGGACGTGGTGGCCCGGCACGAGAGCCTGCGGACGGTGTTCCCCGAAGCCGGCGGCGTACCGTGCCAGCGCGTACTGGACTCCGCCGTGGTCCGCCTGCCCGTCCTGTCGGCCCAGGTGACACAGGCCGAACTGGCCGAGCGCCTCGCCGAGTCGGCCCGCCAGCCCTTCGACCTGGCGACGGAGCCGCCGCTGCGGGCGGAGCTGTTCGCCGTCGCCCCGGACGAGCACGTGCTGCTGCTGGTCATGCACCACATCGCCGCCGACGGCTGGTCCACCGGACCGCTCGCCCGCGACCTGGCCGAGGCCTACGCGGCCCGCTGCGAGGGCGGGACGGTGAACAGGCCCGCCCTGCAGGTCAGTTACGCCGACTACACGCTGTGGCAGCGCGAGCTGCTCGGCGACGCCGCCGACCCGCGGAGCCGGTTCGCCGAGCAGCTCGACTACTGGAAGCGGCAGCTGTCCGACCTGCCGGAGCTGCTCCAGCTGCCCACCGACCGTCCGCGCCCGGCCGTCGCCGGCCGGCGCGGCGACCACATCGGCCTGGAGCTGGACTCCGAACTGCACGTGAAGCTCGTGGAGCTGTCCCGGAGCACCGGGACGAGTCTGTTCATGGTGCTGCAGGCGGCGTTGGCTGCTCTGTATACGCGGTTGGGTGCGGGGGAGGACATCGCGATCGGGAGTCCGATCGCGGGTCGTACGGACGAGGCGTTGGACGATCTGGTCGGGTTCTTCGTGAACACGTTGGTGTTGCGTACGGATACGAGTGGTGATCCGAGTTTCGCGGAGTTGCTGGGCCGGGTGCGGGAGACGGCGTTGTCGGGTTACGCGCATCAGGACGTGCCGTTCGAGCACCTGGTGGAGGCGCTGAACCCGTCCCGCTCCCTCTCCCACCACCCCCTCTTCCAGACCATCCTGGCCGTACAGAACGCCCCCATGGGACGGTTCTCGCTGCCCGGTCTGGACGTCGCCACTTACGCGGTCGCGACCAGGACCGCCAAGTTCGACCTCGGGGTCAGCATGGTCGAACAGTTCGGTCCGGACGGAAGCCCGGCCGGAATCCTCGGCGCGGTCGAGTACGCCACCGACCTGTTCGACCGGTCGACGGTCGGCTCCCTGGTCCGGCGCTGGACGCTCCTGCTGAAGGCCGTCACCGCCGACCCGGAGCAGGCCATCGGAGGGATCGACCTCCTCGGCGCCGGCGAGCGGCACCGACTGCTGGAACAGGACAACGCGACCGCCCGGGACGTGGACACCGTCCCGCTGCCGCAGGCCCTCGCGGCGCAGGTGGCGAGGACGCCGGACGCGGTCGCACTGGTCTGCGGCGATGAAGAGCTGACGTACCGGCAACTCGATGTGCGGGCGAACCGGTTCGCGCATGCGCTGATCGGGCGGGGAGTTTCCCCGGAGCAGGTCGTGGCGGTGGCTCTGCCCCGGTCGGTGGAGTCGGTGGTGGCGGTTCTCGGCGTGCTGAAGTCCGGGGCCGCGTACCTGCCGGTCGATCCGGGATATCCGCGGTCGCGGATCTCCTACATGCTGGCGGACGCCCGCCCGGCGGTGGTGGTCGACGACTCGGCCATGGTGGCCGGGGGTGACGGGCCGGAGACCGATCCGGGGGTCGCGCTCGACGTCCGGCATCCGGCCTACGTGATCTACACCTCGGGCTCGACCGGCCGCCCCAAGGGCGTCGTCGTGAGCCACGCCGGTGTGGCGAGCCTGGTCGCCGGACAGATCGAGCGCTTCGGACTCGAACCCGGCAGCCGGGTGCTCCAGTTCGCCTCGCCCAGCTTCGACGCGTCGGTCTCCGAGATCTTCACCGCCCTGCTGTGCGGAGCGGCCCTGGTGCTGCCCCCCGCGGCCGAGCCGCTCGCCGCGCTGACCGATCCGGGCCTCGGCATCACCCACGTGACCGTGCCCCCCTCCGTCCTGGCCGCCGTGCCGGACGGCGGGATCACCGCGTCCACGCTGGTGGTGGCGGGGGAGGCGTGTCCGCCGGAGCTGGTGGCGCGCTGGGCGCCCGGACGCCGGATGATCAACGCGTACGGCCCGACCGAGACGACCGTGTGCGCGACCATGAGCGACCCGCTCTCCCCGGCACCCGGCGTGCCGCCGATCGGCCGGCCGATCGCCAACGCCCGGGTGTACGTGCTGGACGACCGGCTGCGGCCGGTGCCGACGGGCGTCACCGGGGAGCTGTACGTCGCGGGTGCGGGCCTCGCACGGGGCTACCTGAACCGGCCCGGCCTGACGGCCGGACGGTTCACCGCCTGCCCGTTCGTACCGGGTGAGCGCATGTACCGCACCGGCGACCTGGTGCGCCGCCGGGGCGACGGCCAGCTGGAGTACGTCGGCCGCGCCGACGACCAGGTGAAGGTCCGCGGCTTCCGTGTCGAGCCCGGCGAGGTCGAGGCCGCGCTGGCCGAGCACCCCGCCGTCGCCCGGGCCGCCGTCGTGGCCCAGGACGACCGGCTCGTCGGCTACGTCGTCCCGCGCCAGGACGTGGCCCGGGACGACGGGCTGGAAGCGGACCACGTCGGCGAGTGGCAGGACATCTACGACGCCCTGCCCATCGCCCCCGAGGAAGCGGCCTTCGGCCACAACTTCGTCGGCTGGAACAGTAGTTACGACTCCGGCCCGATCCCCGACGAACAGATGCGCGAGTGGCGGGACGCCACCGTGGCCCGCATCCTGGCCCTGCGTCCGCGCCGGGTGCTGGAAGTCGGAGTCGGTACCGGTCTGTTGCTCTCGCAGGTCGCGCCCCACTGCGAGAGCTACTGGGCAACCGACTTCTCCGCCACCGCGATCGACGCCCTGACCGCCCAAGTGGCGGGCGAGGAAGGGCTGGCCGGGCGCGTGGTGCTCCAGACCCGTCCGGCGCACGACACCGAAGGGCTGCCGGCCGGGGAGTTCGACACCATCGTGATCAACTCGGTGGTGCAGTACTTCCCGTCCGCCGACTACCTCGCCGACGTGATCGGAAAACTGATGGGGCTGCTCGCCCCCGGCGGCGCGCTCTTCATCGGTGACGTCCGCAACCTGCGGCTGCTGCGCCCGCTGGCCACCGCCGTCGCTCTGCACCGGACCGGCAGCGGCACCGCACCCGAGGCTGTGCGCCGCGCGGTGGAGCAGGCCGTCAGGGTGGAGAAGGAACTCCTGATCGACCCGGACTTTTTCACCGGTCTGCGGACCCGTTCCACGGACATCGGCGCGGTGGCCGTGGAGATCAAGCGCGGCCGGCACCACAACGAACTCTCCCGGTACCGCTACGACGTGACGCTGCACGCCTCACCGGCCGCCCCGCAGGCCCCGGGCCGGTCAGTCGAGCTGGCGTGGGGGCGGCAGATCGCCGCCCCGGACGAGCTGCGCGAACTGCTCGCTCAGCGGTCCGCCCCCGATCTGCTTCGGATCACCGGGGTGCCGAACCGCCGCGTGGTGCGGGAAGCCGCCCTGGCCAGGGCTGTGCAGGACGGGGACGTGCCGCCCCAGGAGCTGATGGGACGGCTGCGCGCGGCCGGGGAATCCTCCGAGGAGAACGGCCTCCCCGATCCGGAGGAGTTCCACGCCCTCGGGCGGGAGCTCGGCCGCGTGGTCGCGGTCACCTGGTCGGCGAACGAGGCCGACGCCCTCGACGTCGTCTTCGCCGACCCGCGCACGCTCCACGGCTTCCCGGTCGAGGCGTACCGGCCGGCCGGGGACACCGGCAGGGCGCTGTCGTCGCTGACCAACCGCCCGACCGGCGGCCGGGGGACCGGCGCCCTCCTCGGCGAACTCCGCGACTGGCTGCGCGGGCGGCTGCCCGACTACCTGGTCCCGTCGGCGTTCGTGGCGCTGGACGCGCTGCCGCTGACGGGCAGTGGCAAGCTCGACCGTCGCGCACTGCCCGCCCCCGACCTCGGCGCCGCCGTGGCCGGACGGGCGCCGCGCACCCCGCAGGAACAACTCCTCGCCGAACTCTTCGCCGAGGTCCTCGGGCTGGCACAGGTCGGGGTCGAGGACAGCTTCTTCGACCTCGGCGGGCACTCGCTGCTGGCGACCCGCCTGGCCTCCAGGGTCCGCACGACCCTCGGAGCCGAGCTGGAGGTCCGGACCCTCTTCGAGACCCCGACCGTCGCCGCGCTGGCGGCCCGGCTGGACGGCTCCGGGGCGGCGCGGCCCGCGCTGACCACCCGCCCCCGCCCCGAGCGGGTCGAGCTCTCCTTCGCCCAGCGCCGCCTGTGGTTCCTGCACCGGATGGACGGGCCGAGCGCCACCTACAACATGCCGCTCGCCCTGAGTCTGACCGGCGACCTCGACCGCTCCGCCCTGCACGCCGCGCTCGCGGACGTGATCGGCCGGCACGAGAGCTTGCGGACGGTCTTCCGTGAGATTGACGGCGTGCCGTACCAGGTCGTGCTGAGCACCGAGCGGGCGCACCCGGCGCTCCCGGTGACCGGGATCGAGGAGAGCGGGCTGGCCGAGGCCCTGGCGAAGGGGGCACGGCACGGATTCGACCTCGCCGAGGACCTGCCGGTCCGGGCCGAGCTGTACGCGCTCGCCCCCGACCGGCACGTACTCCTCGTCGTGGTGCACCACATCGCCGCGGACGGCTGGTCGATGGGACCGCTCTCCGCCGACCTGGCGACGGCCTACGCGGCGCGCTGCCGGGGCGAGGAACCCCGGTGGTCCGCGCTGCCGGTGCAGTACGCCGACTACACCCATTGGCAGCGCGACCTGCTCGGCGACGCCGCCGACCCGGACAGCCTGTTCGCCCGCCAACTCGCCTACTGGAAGGAGGAGCTGGCAGGAATCCCGCAGCAGGTGCAGCTGCCCGCCGACCGGCCCCGGCCGCCGGTGGCCTCCCAGCGGGGCGACCGGGTCGTGGTCCGGCTGGACCCCGAGCTGCACCAGGCACTGCGCGACCTCGCCACGGCACGCGGCGCCAGCATGTTCATGGTGCTGCAAGCCGGTCTCGCCGCCCTGCTCACCCGGCTCGGCGCCGGTACGGACATCCCGGTCGGCAGCCCGATCGCCGGCCGGACCGACCAGGCGCTCGACGAGCTCGTCGGATTCTTCGTCAACACCCTGGTGCTGCGCACCGACACCGCGGGAGACCCCGGCTTCGCCGACCTGCTCGGCCGGGTACGGCAGAAGGCGCTCGCCGCGTACGACCACCAGGACGTGCCGTTCGAGTACCTGGTCGAGGTGGCCAATCCGGTGCGGTCGCTCGCCCACCACCCGCTGTTCCAGGTGATGCTGGCCCTGCAGAACGCGCCGCTCGGCGAGTTCGCGCTGCCAGGACTGGACACCGGACACGTGGCGGCCCCGACCGGGACCGCACGCGTCGACCTGACGTTCAGCCTGGCCGAGCGGTTCCGCCCGGACGGCGGCGCCGACGGACTGGTCGGCGCGGTGGAGTACGCCACCGACCTCTTCGACGCGTCCACCGTGGAGTTGCTGTTCGAGCGCTGGGCCCGCCTGCTGCGCGCGGCGGTCGCCGACCCGGACCGCCCGATCAGCCGGATCGACCTCATGTCCGACGAGGAACGTCACCGGCTGCTGTACATGGTCAACGACACGGCAGCCGAGCTGCCCTCGGCTTCGGTGCCGGAGCTCTTCGCCCGCCAGGTGCGGGCCACCCCGGACGCGGTGGCGGTCGTGGCGGGCGGCACCGAGCTGACGTACGCGGAACTCGGCCTTCGGGCCGACCACCTGGCGAGGGCGCTCATCAGCCAGGGCGTGCGGCCCGAGACGCCCGTCGCGGTCCTGCTGGACCGCTCGGCGGAGCTGGTCGTGGCGATCCTGGCGATCATCAAGGCCGGCGGCGCCTACGTACCGCTGGACTCGCGCTTCCCCTCCTCCCGGATCGACCTGATCCTGCGGGAGAGCGGAGCGAGCGTCGTCCTCACCGAGGAGGTGCTCACCGCCCTGGTGCAGTCCGCGGGAGACGGTCCGGGCGGAGTCGAGGTGCCGTGCCGGGAGGACCAGGCGGCGTACATCATGTACACCTCCGGCTCGACCGGGCGGCCGAAGGGCGTGGCCGTCACCCACCGGGACGTGGTGGGTCTCGCGCTGAGCCCGGAGTGGCGCGGTGGCGGACACGAGCGGGTGCTGATGCACTCCCCGACCGCCTTCGACCTCTCGACCTACGAACTGTGGGTCCCGCTGCTGAACGGCGGCCGGATCGTGGTCGCGCCGCCCGAGCGGATCGACCTCGACCTGCTGCACCACACCATCACCACGCACGGGGTGACCGGTCTGTGGCTGACCGCCGGGCTGTTCCGCCTGGTAGCCGAGGAACGTCCGGGCCTGCTGGCCGGGGTGCGCGAGGTGTGGACCGGCGGCGACGTGGTCTCCCCGGCAGCCGCCGCCCGGGTCCTCGCGGCCTGCCCGGGCATCGAGGTGGTCAACGGCTACGGCCCCACCGAGGCCACCACCCTGGCCACCTGCCACCGGGTACGCGCACTCCCCGAAAACGCCGCGACCGTGCCGATCGGCGCGCCGATGGCGAACATGCGCACCTACGTGCTCGACGACCGGCTTCGGCCGGTGCCGACCGGCATGGTCGGTGAGCTGTACCTCGCGGGGACGGGCGTGGCCCGTGGCTACTTCGGCCGGCCCGGCCTCACGGCGGAGTGCTTCACCGCCGACCCGTACGGCCCACCCGGAAGTCGTATGTACCGCACCGGCGACCTCGCCTGGTGGCTCCCCGACGGCACGCTGGAGTTCGCCGGACGCGTCGACCACCAGGTCAAGCTGCGCGGACTGCGGATCGAGCCCGGAGAGATCGAGGCGGTCCTGGCGAGCTGCGCGGGCGTCGCCCAGGCGGCCGTCGTCGCCCGCGAGGACCGGCCGGGGGACAAACGGCTGGTCGCCTACCTGGTGGCCGCGCCGGAAGGCGTGCCCGAGAGTGCCGCCCTGGCCGGCCGACTGCGCCGGGAACTCCCCGACTACATGGTGCCGGCGGCGTTCGTCACCGTGGAGGCGCTGCCGCTGACCGCCAACGGCAAGCTCGACCGGGCCGTCCTGCCCGCCCCCGACTACGGGGCGCCAGCCGCCGGGCGCGGACCGCGGACCCCGCAGGAGCAACTGCTGTGCGGCCTCTTCGCCGAAGTCCTCGGCAGGGACCAGGTCGGCATCGACGAGGGCTTCTTCGACCTGGGCGGCCACTCGCTGCTGGCCGCCCGGCTGGCCTCCCGGATCCGCGAGACCCTCGGCCTGGAACTGGGCCTGCGGCTGCTGTTCGAGGCGCCGACCGTGGCCGGGCTCACCGAACGCCTGGCCATGAACGATCCTGAAGACGCCCTGGACGTCCTGCTCCCCCTGCGCTCGACCGGCACCGAACCGGCGCTCTTCTGCGTCCACCCCGGCGGCGGCATCAGCTGGTCGTACAGCGGGCTGCTGAACCACCTCGGCCCGCAGCACCCGGTCTACGCGCTCCAGGCCCGCGGCCTCGGCCGGCCCGAGCCGCTGCCCACCTCCTACGAGGAGATGGCGGCCGACTACGCCGACCACGTCCAGAAGATCCAGCCCCAGGGCCCTTACCTGCTGCTCGGCTGGTCCGCGGGCGGGCTTATCGCCCATGCGCTGGCCTGCGAACTCCAGGCGCGCGGCGAGCGGACCGCGCTGCTGGCGATCCTCGACGCGTACCCGGTGAAGGACGTGCGGTTCGAGGAGGAGCCGGTACCCACCGTGCGGGACGTACTCGTCGGAGTGCTCGACGTCGACCCGGACGAGCTCGGCGACCGGGACATCACCTACGCCGAGGTCGCCGAGGTGCTGAACCGGCGGGGCAGCGCCCTGGCCGGGCTGAACGAGCGGCAGGTCGAGGTGATCGTCCAGATCATGATCAACAACGCGAAGCTGGCGGTCGACTTCGTGCCCGGCACGTACGACGGGGACCTGCTGCTCTTCAACTCCACGATCGGCCGGGGCGACGACGACGCCGGGCCGAAGGTCTGGCACCCGTACATCGGGGGCCGGATCGAATCGCACGAGATCACCACCCGGCACGACCAGATGACCCAGGCGGGATCACTGGCCCAGATCGGGCCGATCCTGGCTGCCCGGATCGCCGGAGCCACCACCGCTTCCCGAGACGCCGGAGCCACTGCCGCTTCCGGAACCGCGCCGGCCGTCCGCGATGCCGTCACCACCGCGGACGCCGGCGAAACCACCCTTTTCCCACAGGAGGACTGACACATGACCAACCCCTTCGACGACCAGGACGGCACCTTCCTCGTCCTCGTCAACGACGAGAACCAGCACTCGCTCTGGCCTCGGTTCGCGGACGTACCCGAGGGCTGGACCGTGACCCACGGCCCCGACACCCACGCTGCCTGCCTGGCCCACGTCGAGCAGTCCTGGACCGACATGCGGCCCAAGAGCCTCGCCGACGCCATGGACACCCAGGGGTAGTGGCCGACATGACCTCGACCGAAACCGTGGACGGGGCCCGCGACAGTGCGGGCCCCGCCCTGCCCGGCGGCCTCGCCGTATGCCCCGCCCGGCCGCGCGGCCCCCTCGCGGGCCCCGGCGGGCCCGACGACTTGGCCGCGGCCCTGCTCACCCCGGAAGCCCGGCGGGACCCGTACCCGCTGTACGCCCGCATGCGGCGCGACGACCCGGTCCACCGCAGTCCCCAGGGCATCTGGTACCTCACCCGCCACGCCGACGTGGAGGTGGCGCTCGGCGACCTGCGGCTGTCCAACGACCGGGACAGGATGACCAGCGCCTACAGCTCGCTCGGCGGTGACCTCAAAGCCCTCAGCCGGCTCACCGAGCGACTCGGCCGGGTGATGAGCAACACCGACCCGCCGGACCACGCCCGGCTGCGCAAACTGGCCAACAAGGCGTTCACCGCCCGGCGCGTCGAAGCCCTGCGCGACGGCGTGCAGCGGATCGTCGACCGGCTCGTCGACGAGGCGGTCGCGGCCGGTCCGGCCGTGGAACTGATCGAGGCGATCGCCTCGCCCCTGCCGATGTCCGTCGTCTGCGAGCTCTTCGGCATCCCGGACGAGGACCGGCCGCAGGTCAAGAGCTGGTTCAGCCGCTTCGGCCGGCTCAGCGAGGACATCGACAAGTCCGAGGCGGCGATCGACGGTTACGAGGAGTACCTGTCCGGGCTCATCCGGCAGCGCCGGCGTGACCCCGGCGACGACCTGATCAGCGCCCTGGTCGCCACCCAGACCAAGGACGACCGGCTCACCGACTCCGAACTGCTGTCCACCTGCTTCGTCCTGATCACCGCCGGGGACGAGACCACCACCCACCTCATCAGCAACGGCATGCTGGCCCTGCTGCGCAACCCGGACCAATGGGCCAGGCTGTGCGCAAAACCGGGCCTGATCCGCGGGGCGGTGGAGGAACTGGCCCGCTACGACACGGTGACCCAGGCGATCGTCCGGGTGGTCGCGGAGGACCTGGAGATCGGCGGACGGACGCTGCGCGAGGGGGAGCTGGTGTACCTGTTCCTCGGCGCGACCAACCGCGATCCCGAACGCTTCGAGGACCCCGACCGGCTCGACCTGTCGCGTCCCGGCAACCGCCACCTGAGCTTCGGCCACGGCCCGCACTTCTGTCTCGGCGGCCCACTGGCCAAACTCCAGGCGGAGGTGGCCATCGGCACGCTGGCGCGCCGGCTGCCCGCGCTGCGCCTGGCCGACGGGGCGGCGCTGGAGTGGCGGGACAACCCGTTGCAGCGTCGGCTGGCCACCCTTCCGCTCATCCACCGACCATGAACGACCACGAAGGAGCTGTACCGACCATGGCCCGAGAGTTCGAGGTCCGCCGGGAGCAGGACCTGCCCGTCACACCCGAGCAGGTCTGGGACGCGGTGGCCACCGGCGCCGGCAACCTCGGCTGGCTCTATCCGATGGAGATCGAGCCGCGCGTCGGCGGAAAGGCGACCCGGGGAGACGCCACGGTCGTGGCGTGGGAGCCCCCGCACCACTTCGCCGTCCGGGCGACCCAGGACGGCGGGTTCTCCAACACCCTCAGCTACCGGGTCGAACCGGCCGACGGCGGCACGAGCCACCTGCGGATGGGAATCCACTGGGTGCACACGGGCGTCGTCGACGACACCTGGAACTGGGACGCCAAGACGGACGTGGCCGAGAAGTACGTGGACTTCCACCAGCACGCCCTGGCCGAGTACCTCCGGCACTTCGCCGGCCGCCCCGCCGTCTACGTCAGGTCCCAGCACCCCGAACCCACCACTGATCCGGCCGACTTCGCCGCGCTGCGCCGCCGCCTCGGCCTCGCCGACGACGCCGTCGTCGGCGACCGGTTCACCCTCCTCGCCCCCGGCCCCGGCCAGGACCCCGCCGAGGTGGTCGTCGACTGGCTCAGCACCGATTTCGTCGGCCTACGAGGCCCGGACGCCCTGTACCGGTTCTTCAACGGCAGCACCTGGAACGTGCCGATCTGGCTCGGACACCACCTGTTCGCCGAACACACCGACGAGCAGCAGGCCACCAAGGAGTGGACGGCCTGGATCAACGACACCGCCCCCGCTCAGGAGTTGTGATGGAGACCGCCACCCAGAGACTGCTCTTCGCCGCCGAACTCGTCGAGGAGAACGGCACGTACGCCCTCGTCGTCCAGGACGTACGAACGGGCACCGTGCAGACGACCCCGGTCCCCAAAGCCATGGTCGACAAGCTCCCGGCGTTCCTGACGGCGCTCACCGCCAAGTTCAACCCGGTCGCCCAGCGCCGCCGTCGGTAGCCGCGACCGGTCCGTCCACGCGGGAACGACCGTGGTGAGGCGCCTTCCTCGCCACCCGGCGTCCGAGCCCTGTGGCCACGGCAGTTCGTGCGGGCCGGTCACACTTCGCTCGCCGCACGGTCTCCTCCTCGTCCACCCGTCGGCGAGCGACGGTCACGGGCCCCGGACGTGAGTGCTGTCCCTGGACGTCGTTCCCCACGGCGTACGTGCTCGTCGGTCCGAGCAGGACGGGTCCGGTTCGAGCGGTTGGTGCCACCAGCGGATCATGATCACGAAATCTGCTAGATTGCATGCGCCGTGCATGAATGATCTGCCGGTACGCCGACACCCACCACGCCCCTCGCGGGCTGCGCGGGAGTCGGCCCGTCGGCCCTCCGCACCGGTCGCAGCGTGGACCGGGCCACTGCGCGCGGACCACTGCCGCGCGGCCGATGGCGGGCCCCACCCTGGAGAGAGAAATGACGGACGTGACCCACGCCACCCGGATGGTCGGCGCCGGACTGGCCGCGCTCGTGATGGCCGCCGGTGCGGCGGCCTGTTCCTCGGACGGCGGGGACAGCCGGTCCGCGGCGGGGGCCTCCCCGAAGGCCGAGGTGCTCACGGAGAGCGGCTACCGCGGCCTGACGCCAGGCATGAGCAAGGACGCCGCGCTGGCCGGCGGCACCCTGGAGACGACGCCGATCTCGCAGCTCGGCGGCTGCACCGACTTCACCTTCACGGGGTCAGCCGCCGGCGGGTCCTCCCAGGACAGTGCCCGGCTGGCGGCGGAGGCCGCGGCCGAGGCGAAGCTCAAGGACCTCGACGCGAAGGCGGACCAGGCGGCCACAGCCGAGCCGGACCCGCTCCCGACCCTGCCGGCGAACGCCTCCGCGGCGGAGTCCGCGGAGTTTGCCGCGCGTGCGGCGGAGTCGGCCGGGCAAGTGGAGGCCGACACCAAGGTCATCGCGGACGCGGCACAGGCCCAGGCGGACGTCATGAAGCTGCGTGAGGACCTGGACAAGGCGTTCCTGGCCCAGGGCCGGGTCTCCTTCGGCTCCACCGGGCTGCGCGAACTCGCCGTTCCGGCCGCCGCACGGACGGCCGAGGGCATCGGTGCCGGATCCACCCTCGCGGAGCTCAAGCAGGCCTATGACTCCCACGGCCTCGCCCTGGCCGAGGACGGCCGGTACAGCGTGCCCGTCGACGGAAAGCAGGACTGGGCCTACGAGTTCACCACCGACGGGGACGAAGTCAGTGGCCTCGCCCTCATCAACCCTGACATGAAGTGCACCTGACCGAACATCAGTCCGGCGTGGAACCAGCATCGTCGGTCGCGCCGGACCGTGCCTGACCGGGCCCACGGGCTCCTGGCAGGATCGACGGTGTGGATGCTGCCGGGGAGACGCGGGGGCAGTCGGAGCCGGGGGAGCCGGGCTGGGCGGTCAGGGCGGGCAGGGCCTGTCAAGGGCGGTGTCACCGTACGACGGTGTGCCGCGAGGGCGGTCCGGTGCGCCGGCCGGTCGTGGTGGTCGGTCCGGTGGGACGGGTGCACGCGTCCGTCGGCGGGGCGGACCCGACTGCCGCGCGGGGATCCCCCGGACGTGGGGCGCCGAGCCGGGAAGCGCGACGACCGCTCCGGAGCACGGTGAGCGGTCCGCGCACTGCGGTTGTCAGTGGTGGGTGCGATCCTGCCCGTATGGACGAGCTGATGCGGCGTCGGGTGTACGGCGCCGACCATGAGGACCCGGACCCCGGACCACGCCCCGGGCACACCTACCGTGAGCTGGTCGGCGGCCCCCTGGACGGGCTGCTCCTCGACGTGACCGGATGGTCGAGGACGGCACTGGCCGAGGGTGCGGCTCTGATCACGGAGATAGGGGCGTACGGCCCGGGCGGCCGAGCCGAGTACGGCCCCCGCCGGGGGGATCTCCACCGGTGGGACTGGCAGGGCGACACCCCGTAACGCCCCACCGGCCTCCGCCTCGGGCCCTGCTCGGCCGTCCCCGCAGGGCCCATAGGGTGGTCCGGTGACTCTGAGTGCGGCATCTCTCCTCCCGGTCAACCTCACCCTCGGCATCCTGTTGGGTGTGCTCGCGCTGGTGGCGGCGGCCGTGGCGGGACTCTGCCACCTCTCCCCGGACGACCGGACGCACCGGGCCCGGGAGATCCTGATCGCCGGAGTGCGTGCGGCGGTCCAGCTCGCCGCGGTCTCCCTCGTCATCGCCTGGGCGGTCCACGAGGTCCTCGGGCTGCTGACGTTCCTGGTCGTCATGTTCTCGGTCGCGGTGCGCACGGCCGGGCGCCGGATCACCGGCAACCACACCTGGTGGCTCACGTGTGTGCCGATCGCCGCGGGGGTGGTGCCGGTGGTCGCCTCGTTGCTGCTGACCGGACTCGTACCGGTGAAGGGTGTCGCGCTGATCCCGGTCACCGGAATCCTCATCGGCGGGGCACTCACCGTGACCGTCCAGGCCGGGCGGCGGGCGCTGGACGAGCTGGAGCAGCGGCGGGGCGAGGTGGAGGCTGCCATGGCGCTGGGCTTCTCGGACCGGGACGCCCGGGTGGAGGTCGCGAGACCCTCCGCGTCCGACGCGTTGCTGCCCGGTCTCGATCAGACCCGGACCGTGGGAATGGTCACGCTTCCCGGTGCGTTCGTCGGGATGCTGCTGGGGGGCGCGAGTCCACTCATGGCGGGCGCGGTACAGCTCTTCGTCCTGATCGCCCTCATGGCCGTGCAGTCGGTCGCGGTCGCGGTCACCGTCGAGCTCGTCGCCCAGCACCACATCTTCCGGGCCGAGCGGGTGTGACGAGCGCACGCACGGTCAGGCCGCTTCGTACCGGTGGGCCCGCCCGCCCCGCCATTCGACCCACCGGGGGTCGTCGAGCAGCCGCTCGGCATCGACGAGGCCTGCCCGCCGCAGGAACTCGACCACGTCGGAGTCTCCCCTCGCGAGCCCCGCGATCTGCCCCCGGATGGTGACTCGCCGGCCGCCGGTGGGGGAGGGGCGGTGGATGCTGATCGGCGCGCTCATGATTCCAGGGTGCGCCGGTCGTGGGACGGGCGCAGGAGGGCCGTACCCGCCACGGTGATACGCGGGCGGGGCGGTGGGCGCAGCGGGCGTCGAGAGGAACGGGGACCGAGCACATTGTCGAACATTGATTCGATTCTACGCCTCGGGAGGTCGCCCCGTGGTGTCTCCGCCCAGCGGTGGCAGCGGTGCGTGGTGGGGGCAGGCTTCGAACGCCTGGATCGCCAACGCCGCGAAGCGCCGGGAGGCCGCGACCCGGGTGGCGTTCGACGTGGCGTTGAGCCCCTTGTTGGCCATGAGTACGAGGACCAGGTCGTCCAGCACGAAGTCGGACCGCAGGCGTCCTGCCTCTTTGGCCCGTCCGGCGAGTCGGGCGACCGCCCGCACCGTGTACTCACGGCCGGCCGCGACATCCGTCGCCCCCGGGAAGGCCGACAGGAAGGCCTCGGTGAAGCCCCGGTCGCGAGCGTGCAGCTCGCAGATCCTCTCGATCACCAGGCACAGGCCGTGCCACGGATCAGGATCGGCGCACCCCTCGTCGACGATGGCACGGCACGCGTGCAGCTGTTCCGCGAACGCGTCGGCGACCAGTGTCTGCTTGGTGGGGAAGTGCCGGTACAAGGTCGCGGGTCCCACCTCGGCGCGCCGCGCGATTTTCCGCATCGGCACGTCCAGGCCTTCGGTGGAGAACAGCGCTCGGGCCGCGTCGAGGATGCGGTCGCGATTCTCCAGCGCGTCGGAACGCAGGGTGTGAGGCAAAGGGGCGGTCACCGCTCTCACTTTACCTAAACGGACGGGGGCGTCCGTTACCTTCCGACAGGTGAGGCGGGGCGCTGGGGCCCGCCCCGGCGACGGCGGAGAGCCCCCTCTCCGCCGAGCGCCGATCGGTGACCGACAGGGCGTGGGGCCCTGTCGACGCGATCCGGGAAGACGGAGACGACATGAAGGCAATCGCGATCCGGACGTTCGGAGGCCCGGAAGGTCTGGCCGTGATCGATCTGCCGGTACCCGTGCCCGAGGCCGGGCAGGTGCTGATCGCCGCCGAGGCGGTGGGCGTCGCCGGTGCCGACACCCTGATCCGGAGCGGGGCTCTGGCCGCGTACGGGTTCAAAGAGGGCCACATTCCGGGTGGAGAGGTGGCAGGCAGGGTGGTCGCGGTCGGCGAGGGTGTCGACACCTCGTGGACCGGCCGCCGGGTGTGGGGCTTCACCGGCACCGGCGGAGGCTACGCCGAGCAGGCCGTCGTGCCGGCCGACGAGATCCTTCCCCTGCCCGGCGACCTGTCCGCCGTCGACGCGGTGACACTCGGCAGCGCCGGCGTGGTGTCGCACTTCGGGCTCCGCCACGCCCACTTCGCCCCCGGGGAGACGGTCCTGGTGCGCGGCGCGGCCGGCAGTATCGGGATCATGGCAGTGCAGCTCGCCGCTCGCGGGGGTGCTGCCGCGGTGGCGGTGACGACTTCGTCCGCCGAGCGCGGCGAACGCTTGCGCCGCCTCGGCGCGACCCACGTACTGGAGCGCTCCGGCGCTGGAGGGGAAGGCGCTCCGGACGGTTATGACGTCATCATCGACGTCGTGGCCGGTGAGGACATGCCGTCGTTCTTCGACCGGCTCAACCCGAACGGCCGCATGGTCGCCGTGGGCGCCGTCGCGGGCCTGCCGCCCGCCGACTTCGGGACGAAGATCATGGCGGCGTTCCAGAAGTCGATGTCCTTCGCCGCTTTCAGCGCGGCCTTCGTCACCCCGGCCGACCTGCGGGCCGTGCGCGGCGAGCAGTTCGCCGCAGCCGGCCGCGGGGACATCGAGACGGTGGTGCACGAGGTGCTGCCCCTGGAGGGAGCCGTGCTGGCGCACCGGAAGATGGACGCGGGTGAGGTCTTCGGCCGCATCGTGCTGACGCCGTAGTGTCCGTGCTTCCCCCGCGGCCC
>NZ_JBHWZJ010000091.1:0-22682 GCF_042728415.1 Streptomyces sp. NPDC060198
CGCTTGCACAGCGGGCGCGCGCCGGGCGCGTTTCCGGGGCGAGGTTCCCCCGGCCGGTGTTCAGTACTCCAGGCCGTAGCCCACCGGGTACAGCACCTGTGACGGGTCGTCCGCGCGCTGCACCGGGACGGGCAGTCGCCCGCCCGGCTCGGCGTGGCCCGCGATCACCCGGGCGGCGGCGCGCAGTTCGACGTCGGTCCAGGAGTACGACGCGAGGCTCGCCGCGTACCCCGTACCCGCCAGCCGCGCGATGTCGTACGGGTTGCGGATCGCGACCGTGACGACCGGGACCCCCGTCGCCGCCAGCGCGCTCACCAGGGTGCGCTGGGAGCTGGTCGCCGTCACGTTGTACGTGCCGACGACCACCGCGTCCTTGCCCGCCGCAGCCGCCACCGCCTCGGCGATCTTCGCCGCGGCCGGCGCCGTGCCGGTGGACAGGGCCGTCGCCGTGTGGCCGAGCGCGGTGAGCTCCGCGGCCAGCGTGGTCGTCGGCGGACCGGTCGTACCGGACGGGGAGGCCGGATCGGCCCCCACCACCAGGATGTTCCGGTGGCTGCGCCGGGAGAGCGGCAGCAGACCGGTGGGGTTGGCCAGCAGCGTGGTGGTGTGCTCGGCGATCCGGTCGGCGGCGGCCAGGTGCGCCCGGGTGCCGACGATCCGGTCCACCTGGGAGTCCTTGACGAACGGGTCCTGGAAGAGCCCGAGTTTCGCCTTGAGCCGCAGGATCCGCAGAACCGATTCTTCGATGCGGGCCTCGGTGAGTTCGCCGCTCCGTACGGCGTTCACCACCGCGTTCCACGCGACGTCCAGACCCGGCGGGTTGAGGAGCTGGTCGACGCCCGCCTCCAGTGCCAGGACCGGCACGCGCGCGTCGCCGTACTTGGTGCGCACGCCTTCCATGCCGAGGGCGTCCGTCACCACCACCCCGTCGTAACCGAGTTCCTCGCGCAGGATGCCCGTCAGGATCGGCCGGGACAGGGTGGCCGGGTCCTCGGACGGGTCGAGCGCGGGAACCACGATGTGCGCGGTCATGATCGAGTCGATGCCGGCCGCGACGGCCGCCCGGAAC
This sequence comes from Streptomyces sp. NPDC060198, assembly GCF_042728415.1. Taxonomy (NCBI): domain Bacteria; kingdom Bacillati; phylum Actinomycetota; class Actinomycetes; order Kitasatosporales; family Streptomycetaceae; genus Streptomyces; species Streptomyces sp. NPDC060198. The sequence goes on from NZ_JBHWZJ010000091.1 coordinate 1,070, forward strand.
GGGGGCGCGTCCAGCTCGGCCCACTGCTCGCGGGTGTGGGTGATGACCGGCAGCCCGGTGTGGCTGTCGGTGCTGGTGTCGCCGTGGCCCGGGAAGTGCTTGGCCGTCGAGGCGATCCCCGCGCCCTGGTACCCCTTCACCTGCGCGGCGACCAGCCCCGCCACGGAGTCCGGGTCGGCGCCGAAGGAGCGCACGCCGATGACGGGGTTGGCCGGATTGACGTTGACGTCGGCGTCGGGCGCGTAGTTCTGGTTGATGCCGAGGGCGGCCAGCTCCGCGCCCGCGATCTGGGCGGCCCGGCGGGCGTCGGCGCGCGAACCGCCCGCGCCCAGCGCCATCGCGCCCGGCAGCAGGGTGGCCGGTTCGCCGACCCGGCAGACGATGCCGTGCTCCTGGTCGGTGGAGACCAGCAGCGGCACCTTCGACGGACCGGCGAGCGCGGCACGCTGGATGCCGTTGGAGAGCGCCGCGATCTGGTGCGGGTCACGGGTGTTGTGCGCCCACGAGAAGTAGATGATCCCGCCGACGTGGTATTTCGCGATCATCTCGGCGGCCGTGCGGACCCCGATCTCGGCGAGGTTGGCGTCGATGTCCGCCTGGTCCGGCTCGGTGGCGGAGTGGCCGTACACCCGCATCACGAAGAGCTGGCCGACCTTCTCCTCAAGGCTCATCCCGGCGATGATCCGCCGGAGTCGGTCCACGGGGACGTGGCGGGAGTCCGCCCGGTCCGTCCGGTCCGCCGCCGCGGCCGGAATCGCGACGGCGCCGGTGGCCGCGGCCGCCGCGCCGGCCGCCGCCGCGGCGAGGAGGGTGCGTCTGGAGGTGCGGTGGTGCACGTGAGCCCCTTCCGGTACTGAAAGAAACTTCCAAGAAGGTACGGATATATGGAAAGTAACTTCCGGTCAAGGGTCCTCGCCCGGCCGCGCTGTCACCGCGCCGGACGATTGCGGGCAAATGAACGCAGGACCTCGCCGTGCGCCTCCATCAGGTCAACCCGATCGTCCGCCCGTGCGCCAGCAGTGCCGCCACCGCCGCCGTGATCGCCGGACGGCGGGCCGCCCCCGTCCGCCAGAGCGCGTACAGCCTGCGCACCGGTACGGGATCGAGCCGCACCGCCACCACGCTCTCCGGCAGCGGTCCCCGCCCCAGGCGCGGGATCATGGCCACGCCCAGCCCGGCGGCGACCAGGGCGAGCTGGGTGTGGTTCTCCTCGGCCAGGTGCCGGATGTCGGGTTCGTACCCCGCCGCCCGCAGCGTCCGCATGAGCCAGTCGTGGCAGACCGTGCCGGGCGGCTGGCAGATCCACCGCTCCCGCGCCAGCTCCTCGCGGAGCACCGCGTCCCGCCCCGCCAGCGCGTGGCCCCGGGGCACCAGCAGATCGCACCGGTCGTCACCGATCACCGCCTGCTCCAGCCCGTCCGGCGCGGGCAGCGGCGCGATGTCCCAGTCGTGGGCGACGGCCAGATCGATCACGCCCTTGGCCACCAGGTCCACCGACAGATGCGGGTCCACCTCCGTCAGCCGGGCCTCCATCGCGGGGTGGTCCCGCTCCAGGGCGGCGAGCACGCCCGGCAGCAGCCCGCGCGCGGCGGAGGCGAACGCGCCGATCGACAACTGCCCCGTCGGCAGCCCCCGACGCTCCTCCAGCGTCGTCTGCGTCCGCTCCATGAGCGCCATCAACTCCTGTGCGGCGGAGGCGAGATGGAGCGCGTCCTCGGTCAGGGCGACACCGCGTCCGCGCCGCTCCAGCAGGGTGGTGCGGGTCTCCCGCTCCAGCTTGGTGATCTGCTGGGAGATCGCGGACGGGGTGTAGCCGAGCGCCGAGGCGGCACCCGCGACCGAACCGTGCACCGAGACGGCGTGCAGCGCGCGCAGCCGGGCGAGATCGAGCATCGTGACCTCCGGAAGGGGACGACTCTTCAGTAACGCTCATGTTCACCATGAAGAAAGCCGTGCTGGTGCTTAAGAGTACGGGCGGGCGATGCTCCTCCCATGCGTCCCTCCCACATCGCCCTCGCCGTCCTCGTGACAGCCCTCTGGGGCGTGAACTTCGTCGTCATCGAGCTGGGTCTCGACCACTTCCCGCCCCTTCTCTTCTCCGCACTGCGCTTCCTGATCGCCGCGCTGCCCGCCGTCTTCTTCGTGGGACCCCCCAAGGTCGCCCGGAAGTGGATCGTGGGCGTCGGTCTCGCGCTCGGCGTCGCCAAGTTCGGCCTGCTCTTCGTCGGCATGGACCAGGGAATGGGCGCAGGGCTCTCCTCGCTCGTCCTCCAGGTCCAGGCGGTCTTCACCGCGCTCTTCGCCGCGGTCGCCCTCGGGGAGCGTCCGGGCGGGGTCCGTCTGGCAGGGATGGGGGTGGCGCTCGCCGGGATCGCGGTCGCCGCCGTCGACGAAGGGGCGAGCGGCCCGGTGCTCGCGTTTGTGCTGGTCGTCGCGGCGGCGGCCTTCTGGGGCGTGTCGAACGTCCTCACCCGCAAGGCCGCCCCGCCGGACTCCCTCAACTTCATGGTGTGGGTCTCGACCGTGCCCGTGCTGCCCCTGCTCGGTCTCTCGCTGCTCTTCGAGGGCTGGGACCGGGACGCGGACGCGCTCGCCTCGATGGACTGGGCCGGCGCCGGAACCGTCGTCTACGTCGCCTGGATCTCCACCGTCTTCGGCTTCGGCGCCTGGGGATTCCTGCTCCGCCACCACCCGGCGTCCACGGTCGCGCCGTTCACCCTGCTGGTGCCGGTCTTCGGGATGTCCTCGGCGGCGCTGCTGCTGGACGAGTCGGTGAGCCCGCTGCGGTGGTGCGCGGCGGCCCTGCTGGTCGGCGGGGTGGCCGTGACCTCCCTCGGCGGCCGGTGGCAAAAGCCGATGGCGGCGGCACCGGTGCCCGCCACCGTGCCGGAAGCGCGCGGGGCGCGGGCCTGAGAGCGGCCCGCGCCCGTACGGATCAGGGGATCACTGCTTCGGCGCGCCCACCCGCAGCAGGTACTCCCGCCCGGCGGAGAGCAGTCCGGGCAGCTCCGGGATCTCCGGGTACCAGCGCTTCTCGTACTCCCAGCAGACCCAGGTGTCCGGCGCCAGCGTGTCCAGGCACTCCGTCAGCGGCAGCACGCCCTCGCCGAGCGCCAGCGGTGTGGTGTCCTTCGCCGAGGCGATGTCCTTCACCTGTACGTAGCCGAGGTGGGGGGCCAGTACCAGGTGGCTGTCGACCGGGCTCTCGCCCGACAGCCAGGTGTGCATGACGTCCCAGATCACGCCGATCCGGGCGTGTCCGACCGTCCCGGCCACGCGGGCCGCGTCGGCGCCCGCCCGGTGCGAGTCGTGGGTCTCCAGCAGGATGGTCACCCCCCGGTCCTCGGCGTCCGCCGCGGCGGCCCCGAGCCGGCGGGCCGCCGCCGCGTCGGCGGTCTCCTGGTCCTGGTCGCCGCCGCCGGGGAACACCCGGACGTAGGGCGCGCCGAGGTCCTGGGCGAGCGCCACCAGCTCGGCGAGCTGCGCCACGACCGCTTCGTCGTCGCCTTCGGCCGCGACCCGGACGTACCCGGCGACGGTGAGGATCTCCACACCGGCCTTCTCGAACTCCGCGACCACCTGGGCGCGTTCGAGGGGCGAGAGCCCGGGGTTCACCGGCTCCTCGGGGTGGGCGCGCAGCTCCACCCCCTGGTAGCCGTGCTCGACGGCGAGCCGGACGACCTCGTCGATGGGCGTCCCCGGCACTCCGAGGGTCGAGAAAGCGAGCTTCACGTGGGTGTTCCTTCCGTCGGTCGGTTCGTACCGTGGTGCCCGTCGGTTCCCGCCGCGGCTCCTCGGGCGGTACGCCTACCCCGCCCGCCGCCTGGTATCCGATGCGTCGACCACCGTACAGACAGCGCTTTCTACGTGGTGGCGGCGCCCTCAGGCCGGCCGGTCCCCGCGCGGCGGGGCCGTCGACCCGCGCACCATCAGCTCCGCGCGAATCGTCGCGATGCCGCCGGGCGGCGGGGTCTCCGTGCCCATGGCGAGGCGTCCCGCCCGCGCCCCCGCCTCGTACAGCGGCAGCCGGACCGTCGTGAGGGCCGGGACGGCGTCCACCGAGAACGGCAGGTCGTCGAAGCCGGCCACCGAGACGTCCTCGGGGATGCGCAGCCCCTGTTCGCGCACGGCCGCGCTCGCGCCCAGCGCCACTGAGTCGTTGGCGCCGACAATGGCGGTCACCCCCGGTTCGCGGCGCAGGAGTTCGAGGGTGGCCTCGTAACCGGAGCGGCGGTCGTAGGGGCCGTGGACGGTCAGCCGGTCGTCCTCCGGGGAAACGGCCGTGCCGGTCAGCCCCGCCGCCCGCATCGCCGCGCGGTGTCCCTCCAGCCGGTGGCGGGTGGTGGTGCGTTCCTGAGGGCCCGCGACGTAGCCGATCCGGCGGTGGCCCAGCGAGATCAGGTGCTCGGTCAGGCGTCGGCCGCCGCCCCGGTTGTCGAAGGTGAGGGCGGCCGCCACCGCGTCGTTCTCGGGCAGCGGGGGCCGCCCGCAGAACACGATCCGGGTGCCCGCGTCGGCGAGCCGCCCCAGCTTCGCCGCCATCGCCGCCTGGTGCGCCGGGTCCTCCAGCGCGCCACCGGTGAGGACGACGGCCGCCGCGCGCTGGCGCTGGAGGAGGGTGAGGTAGGTGAGTTCGCGCTCGGGGGAGCCGCCGGTGTTGCAGACGACGGCCAGCTTCTCGCCGCCCGCCCGGGCGGTGCCGTCGCCGGGGACGCCGATCTCCGACTGCGCGGCGCCCGCCATGATGCCGAAGAACGGGTCCGCGATGTCGTTGACGAGGATGCCGACCAGGTCGGAGGTGGCGGCGGCGAGGGAGCTGGCGGGCCCGTTGAGCACGTAGTCCAGGTCGTCCACGGCGCGCAGCACGCGTTCGCGCGTCGTGGCGGCGACGGGGTAATTGCCGTTGAGAACGCGGGAGACGGTGGCCGGGGACACCCGGGCGCGTGCCGCGACGTCCGCCAGGGTGACTGTCATCGTGTCTGTTCTCCTCGGAGTTCGGTCGCGGCGCCCCTCTTGTCCGGGCCACTGTCGGCAGGCTAGCTTCTTACACGATAGAAAGCGCTTGCTACGGCAGACGGAGGGAACTTTCGTGACTCGCAGGACTGTGCGCATCGCCATGAACGGCGTCACGGGTCGTATGGGATACCGGCAGCACCTGGTGCGCTCGATCCTCGCGATCCGCGAGCAGGGCGGCCTCGACCTCGGCAACGGCGACGTGCTGTGGCCCGAACCCGTCCTGGTCGGCCGCCGTGCCCACGCGCTGGAGGAGCTGGCCGCCCGGCACGGCCTCACCGAGTGGTCGACCGACCTGGACGCCGTCCTCGCGGACGACACCATCGACATCTACTTCGACGCCCAGGTCACCCAGGCGCGCGTCGAGGCGATCAAGAAGGCCGTCGCGGCGGGCAAGCACATCTACACCGAGAAGCCCACCGCCACCGACGTGGAGGGCGCCCTCGACCTCGCCCGCCTCGCCCGTGACGCCGGTATCAAGCACGGCGTGGTCCAGGACAAGATCTTCCTGCCGGGCCTGCTCAAGCTGAAGCGCCTCATCGACGGCGGATTCTTCGGCGAGATCCTCTCCGTGCGCGGCGAGTTCGGGTACTGGGTCTTCGAGGGCGACTGGCAGGAGGCGCAGCGCCCCTCGTGGAACTACCGCTCCGAGGACGGCGGCGGCATCGTCGTGGACATGTTCCCGCACTGGGAGTACGTCCTCCACGAGCTGTTCGGCAAGGTCACCACCGTGCAGGCGCACGTCCAGACGCACGTCCCGCAGCGCTGGGACGAGCAGGGCAAGCCCTACGCCGCGACCGCCGACGACGCCGCGTACGGCATCTTCCAGCTGGAGGGCGGCGCCGTCGCCCAGATCAACTCCTCCTGGACCGTGCGCGTCAACCGCGACGAACTGGTCGAGTTCCAGGTCGACGGCACCCACGGCTCCGCCGTCGCGGGCCTGCGCAACTGCCGTGTCCAGCACCGTTCGGCCACCCCGAAGCCGGTGTGGAACCCGGACCTCCCCGTCACCGAGTCCTTCCGGGACCAGTGGCAGGAGGTCCCCGACAACGCCACCTTCGACAACGGCTTCAAGGCGCAGTGGGAGCTGTTCCTGCGCCACGTCGTCCTCGACGAGGCGTACTCCTGGGACCTGATGGCCGGAGCCCGGGGCGTGCAGCTCGCCGAGCTGGGCCTGAAGTCGGCCGCCGAGGGCCGTCGCTTCGACGTGCCGGAGCTGACCCTGTGACGATCCACCTCCCGCAGGGGCCGTACGAGCCCCGCACCACCCCCCTGGACCTGGCCCCCGGCGGCTCCGCGCTCGCCTCGCGCACGGTCTTCTCCGCCGCCCACGTCGTCGCCGATCCCTACGCCGACGTCAGCCCGGACGGGCCCGCCGCGATCGACTGGGACGCCACCCTCGCCTTCCGCCGCCATCTCTGGTCGCACGGCCTCGGGGTCGCCGAGGCGATGGACACCGCCCAGCGCGGCATGGGGCTGGACTGGGCCGGCGGCGCCGAACTGATCCGCCGCTCCGCCGCCGAGGCCAAGGCGGTCGGCGGCCGGATCGCCTGCGGGGTCGGCACGGACCAGCTGACCGGCCCGGCGACCCTCGCCGAGGTGCGCGCCGCGTACGAGGAGCAGCTCGCCCTCGTCGAGGAGAGCGGCGCGCAGGCCATCCTGATGGCCTCCCGCGCGCTCGCCGCCGTGGCCGAGGGGCCCGAGGAGTACGCGCAGACGTACGCCCACCTGCTGCGCCAGGCCACCGAGCCGGTCGTCCTGCACTGGCTCGGCCCGATGTTCGACCCGGCCCTGGAGGGGTACTGGGGCTCGTCCGACCTGGACGCGGCCACCGACACCTTCCTCAAGATCATCGCCGAGCACCCGGACAAGGTCGACGGCATCAAGATCTCGCTGCTCGACGCGGCCCGTGAGATCGACGTGCGCCGCAGGCTGCCCGAGGGCGTCCGCTGCTACACCGGCGACGACTTCAACTACCCGGAGCTGATCGCGGGCGACGAACGCGGCTTCAGCCACGCCCTGCTCGGCATCTTCGACCCGCTCGGCCCGCTCGCCGCGCACGCCGTACGGGTCCTGGACACCGGCGACACCCAGGGCTTCCGGGATCTGCTGGACCCCACGGTCGAGCTGTCCCGCCACCTCTTCCGGGCGCCCACCCGCTTCTACAAGACGGGCGTGGTCTTCCTCGCCTGGCTGGCCGGGCACCAGGAGCACTTCACGATGGTCGGCGGCCTCCAGTCGGCCCGTTCGCTGCCGCACCTCGCGAAGGCGTACGAACTCGCCGACCGCCTTGGCCTGTTCCCCGATCCCGAGCTGGCCGAGAGCCGGATGCGGGCGCTGCTGACCGTCCAGGGAGGAACCCGATGACCACCGGCACCGGCCAGGACCTGTCCCGGTTCTCCATCAACCAGGAGACCGTGCGGCAGTGGTCCCTGGAGGAGCTCGTCGAGGGCTGTACGAAGACGGGCGTCGGCCAAGTGGGCCTCTGGCGCGAACCGGTGCAGAAGTACGGTGTCGAGCGCGCCGGGCGCCTCTTCGCCGACGCGGGTCTCACCGTCACCAGCCTCTGCCGGGGCGGCTTCCTCACGGCGATCGACCCGGAGGCGCGGGCCCGCGCCCTGGACGACAACCGTGCGGCGATCGACGAGGCGGCAGGCGTCCACACGGACACCCTGGTCCTCGTCTCCGGCGGTCTGCCCGAGGGCAGCAAGGACCTCGTCGGCGCCCGCGAACGCATCGCCGACGCCCTCGCGGAGCTGGCCCCCTACGCGGCCGAGCGCTCCGTCCGCCTCGCCATCGAGCCGCTGCACCCGATGTTCGCCTCCGACCGGTGCGTGGTCTCGACCCTCTCCCAGGCGCTGGACATCGCCGAACGCTTCCCGGCCGAGCAGGTCGGCGTGGTGGTCGACGCCTACCACGTCTGGTGGGACGACCAGGCGCCCGCCCAGATCGCCCGCGCCGGGGCCGGCGGCCGTATCCACTCCTTCCAGCTCGCCGACTGGATCACCCCGCTCCCCGAGGGCGTCCTGCTGGGCCGGGGGCAGCTCGGCGACGGCAGCGTCGACTTCCGCGCGCTGCGCACGCTGGTCGAGGCGACCGGCTTCGACGGGCCGATCGAGGTGGAGATCTTCAACGAGGGGCTCTGGGCCCGCGACGGCGGTGAGGTCCTCGCCGAGGTGGCGGCCCGCTTCCTGGAGCACGCCTGCTGAGGCGCTCTCCGGGCGTCCCCGGAGCGCGTGAATCCGCCTGCGGAGAGCGCTCTCGGCGATCAAGGTAAAGAAATGGTCAAGGCGTACAACCCTTGGCATCCTTGCCCGGTCACACTCTGCGTCGGGACTTCCGGGGGAGGGGTCCGGGGGGAACGGGAAGGCCCGACGGGGGGAAAGCGAGAGGGGTCCGGCCGCGAGGCCGGGCCCGTTTCGCTTTCCCGGGGCGGAGGCGGGCGCCTGCCCGCCCGGCCCGTCGGCCGCCTCACGCGTTTCACCCTCCGGCGCAGCTGACCATGGCTCACTTTCCCGGCCGCCGATGGCTACGCCCCGGCTCCCATCCCTCGTAAACTCGGACATCCGCCACCGCGTCCGTGCGCGTGCCCGCACCGCGTCCACGACGGGGCCGACCCCGGTCCACCCCTCCGACTCCGCCCGCGCCGGCCTCTCCTTGCCCGACACGGACTCCCGCGCCCCGGAAGGAACCGTCAGCAGATGTACGTCTCCCGCGTCACCATCGAGAACATCAAGTCGTTCAACGGACCGCGAAAAGTCGACCTGACCCTGACCCGCCCGGACGGCTCGCACGCCGGCTGGACGGTCCTCGCCGGCCGCAACGGCGCCGGGAAGACCACCCTGCTGCGCGCCCTGGCGCTCGCGCTGAGCGGCCCGGTGGCCGCCCGGGGGCTGGTCCAGGGCTTCGAGAACTGGGTCACGCGCGGCGCCGAGTCGGGCAGCGCCTCGGCGGAGATCGTCCGCGACAAGGACTTCGACAAGTTCACCGCCTCGGGCCGCACCCAGAACAAGTTCGGCACGGGACTGCGCTGGACACCTCCGGGCGAGGCAGCGGCCGGGCGCAAGAGCGTGCAGCCCGCACTCGGCGAGATCCGGAGCAACTCCCGCACCCAGAGCGCCAGCGCCGCCCAGCGCGGGCCGTGGGCGGACAACCCGGTGGGCTGGTTCTGCGCCGCGTACGGCCCGTTCCGGCGGATGGCCGGCGGCTCGGGCGACGTGCAGCGGCTGATGCTGGCCTCGGGTCCCGTCGCCCGACAGGCGAGTCTCTTCCACGAGGACGCCTCGCTCGCCGAGGGCGTCGCCTGGCTGATCGAACAGCATCTGCGCGCGCTCGAAGGCCGGGAAGGCGCGCTCGCCCTCAAGGAGGCCGCCCTCTCCGTCCTCGGCGACGGGCTCCTCCCGGACGGCTACCGCATCAAGGACGTCGACTCCGAAGGGCTCTGGGTCACCCGGGGCGGACACCGCTTCCCGCTGCGGGAGATGAGCGACGGCTTCCGCACGGTCGCCGCCCTCGTGGTGGACCTGCTCAAGCAGATCCACGACGCCTTCGGCGACCACGCGTTGGGCCGGGGCGGCGAGGACGAGGGCCCGAGCCCGCTCCAGGTCCCCGGGGTCGTGATCATCGACGAGATCGACGCCCACCTCCACGTCTCCTGGCAGCGCCGCATCGGCCCCTGGCTGACCACCCACTTCCCCAACATCCAGTTCATCGTCACCACCCACAGCCCCTACATCTGCCAGGCCGCCGACCCCGGCGGCCTGATCCGCCTGCCCGGCGTCGACGAGGGGGCCTCCCCGGAGGTCGTCCCCGAGGACCTGTACGAACGGGTGGTCTACGGCAGCGGTGACGACGCGGTGCTCTCCGACCTCTTCGGCCTGGACACCCCGTACTCGGAGCGCGCCGAGTACGCCCGCGCCGAGTTCGTCGCCCTGGAGTCCAAGGTGTACGAGGGCGACACCTCGCCCGAGACCGTCGCCCGGTACAAGGAGCTCAAGAGCCTGCTGTCCAGCTCCCCGACCGCCCGCGCCCACGAGGTCTCCGCCCGGCTGTACCGGATCGCCGACCAGGTCCAGGACATCACCGACGGGTACGAGGACGGGGCCGGAAACGAGGCCAGGGACGCGGTCGGAGAGGCGGGCGAGGCGAAGTGATCCGGATGACCCGTCCCGAACTGCCCCTGGACACCCAGGAACACTTAGCGACGTACACCCGGCAGATCGCCGACGCGGCGGCCTCCGACCGCAAGGCGACCGCCATCGGCCTCTGGGGCCGCTTCGCCGTACGCAGACGGGTACGCCCCGGCGTCCTCGCCGCCCTCACCGACATGGCCCCCGGCCACCAGCGCTGCATGTACTGCGGCGACAGCCAGGGCACCGACATCGACCACTTCGAGCCGAAGAGCCAGGCCCCGCTGCGCACCTTCGACTGGACCAACTACCTGTTGGCCTGCTCCTACTGCAACAGCAACCAGAAGCGCGACCTCTTCCCGCGCGACGCGAGCACCGGCCGCGCACTCCTCCTCGACCCCACCCTGGACGACCCCTTGAACCACCTGCGCCTGGTGCTGCCGCTCTGTACGTACCGGGGGCTCAGCGCCCAGGGCGACGCCTGCATAGACGTGTTCGGCCTCAACCGGCGCGGCGTTCTCGTCGCCGGGCGCCGCACCGCCTACGCCACGGCCAAGCAGTCCGTCGAACTCTGGCGCATAGCCACCGACCGGGGCCAACACGCCAAGGCCGACGAGGTCGCCCGGGTCGCCTGGGACCGCCCGCTCGCCGACGTACTCGCCGCGATGTTCCACCAGTCCGGGCACCCCGCCGCCGAACTGCTCTTCGACGGCGAGGAAGAGATCCTGGCGCTGCTGCGGGACCCGGGGCTGCGGGCCGCCTTCCTGGCGCGGGCCTGACCGCACGCGGGACGAGGGGAGAAGTGTGAACGAGAGAGCAGCCGCCGCAGAGCCTCCGCTGATCACCGCGATCCGGGCCGGGGACGTCGAACGGGCGTCGGACCTTCTCGCCGACGAGGCGAACCCCGACACCTGTGACGGGGAAGGAAATCCGGCTCTCGGACTTGCGATCGGGATCCATTCACGGTCGCTCGTCCACCTGCTCCTGGAGCACGGCGCGGACCCCCGGCAGTGCGGCCCGGACGGCGTGCGCCCGCTGCGCCGGGCAGTCGACTCCGGCTCGCCCGCACTGGTCGAAGCGCTCCTCGCGTACGGGACCTGGCCGCACTACGCCACCGCCGAACTGCTGGAGATGCGGGAACTCGCCCTCCACCGGTACGAGTCCGGGGCCGAGGCGGAGCTGCGGCGCCGCACCGGAGCCGGGGGCGCCGTCACCCGGACCCGGGTCGAGGACGACGAGTACTCCTGGGTCGACGAGCTCGCTCTCGCCGGAGCAACCGTGCGCGACGGACACGCCGCGATCCTCACCCACCTGGAGGCGGCCCTCCGCCCCCGCAGCCGGCTCCGCGTCTCCTTCGAGGAGATGAGGGACCGTGCCGCCGCCCACCCCGACCAGGACCATGCCGTGTGGGCTTCCGTCACCATGGCCTTGGCCGAGCGCCGCGACCAGGAGACCTGGACGGCCGCCGAGGCGCTGCGCACCCACCCCGACCCGGTCTACCGGCTGTTCGGGGCCGAGGTTCTGCGGCTCACCCACCTCTTCGACCACTCGGACGAGGACGTGTTCGCCGGCCCCGCCCTGGAGACCTTCCTCGACTGGTCCGCCCGCGAGCCGGACCACGCCGTGCTCAGGGAAGTCCTGGCAGGGGTCGCCGAGCACGACGACCCACGCGTCGACACGGCTCTCCTGGTCCACACCGGTCATCCGAGTGCCCGGGTCCGGCGGGAGGCGGCCTTGGGGTTCCGCGGATCGGAGGCATTCCCGGGCGGCGTCCGTAAGGCATTGATGGAACTGACGGCCGACCCCGACGCCCAGGTACGGGAGGCCGCCTGCCACAGGATCGCCACGGGCCGCGACCGCGATCCCGCCCTCGCCGACGCGATGGCCGCCCGTCTCACCGACGAGGCCCGCCGGGTCCGGGTCGCCGCCGTGAACGGGCTCGCCCTCCACGACGACGAGCGGTGCGTGGAGGGGGAACGCGGACTTCCGCCGAGGGAGCCCGGTGACCCTGTCGAGTTCGAACTCAGCGAGGTGTGGCGGTACGAGCAGCGTCGGGAAGCGGGTGTCCGCATCCATGCGGCGGAGAGGTGAACCGGCGGTACGGAGCGGACCCAGGTAACTGCCAGGGGCGTTCGCGACGTGGTGGCCGGTCAGGCGCCGAGGGTGCCGCTCTTGACGGCGGCGACGAACGAGGACCATCCGGCGGGGGAGAAGACGAGCGCGGGGCCCTTGGGGGCCTTGCTGTCGCGGACGGGGATGGCGGGGTGGCCGGTTGCTACTTCGAGGCAGTCGCTGGTCTCGTCGGCTCCGCCGCTGTAAGTGGACTTGAACCAACCGGTGACCGCTTCGGTGTCAGCGATCTTGAGATACGTGGTGCGCATGTTCGTACTCCTTCGCGATTCGTCTGACGAGGGCCAGTGACTCGCGGCAGGACGCCGCGTCGCTCAGAGCAAGTGTGTAGGCCCTCTGGCAAGCCTCAACCTCGGCCGGTTGGTCCATCAGGTGTCCGGTAAGGAGCCCTTCCACGTAGGCGACCGGACTCGCATCCGCGAAGTCCAGCAGGTAGAGCATGCTTCCCAGCAGGGCATGAGCGCCCGATGTGAAAGGGAGTACGTGCAGACGCAGGCGGCCGGCCTCGGCCATGTCCGCAACCTTCTGCAACTGCTCTGCCATGACGCCCGGCCCGCCGGTGGTACGCCGGAGGGCTGCTTCGTCCAGCAGCGTCCAAGCTACCGGGGTCGATGACTTGGTGAGCAACTGACCGCGCTCCATGCGCTTGACAACGTATTCGTCAAGTGGGTCGGCACCATGGTTGGGACGGTATGCCTGGTACACGGCACGCGTGTATGCCTCTGTCTGAAGAAGCCCAGGAACGAGAGAGGCGCCGTACTGGCGGATTTCGGTGGCCTCGCGCTCCAGCTCGATCACCGCTTGGAAGTACTGCGCGAATCTGGTGTCCAGATCCTCCAGCCATCGGAAGAAGAAGCCGTCCGTCTTTAAGACAAGGTCGATCCGCTGTGCGTCATCGGGGTTCGGTAGCCGTCGTCCCGCCTCCCAGTGGCTGACCAAAGTCGCGGAGCAGAGCAACTGGGCGCCCAACTCCTCCTGGGTCAGGCCAGCGGCCGACCGGCGTAGGCGCAACTCGGCTCCGTACCTCTCCCTCAGAGTCTGAGGCTTCTGCTCCACAACCACGCGGCGCCAACTCCCCTGTTCTTGACAGCTGGGCTGTCAAGCCCGAACCCCTGGCAGCGTAGCCAGCAGCCGCCCCACTCTGTGATGGATTCACCACGGAACGCACCCGTTCGTGGGTGCCGTCGTCAGAAGGAGAACGCGCAGAGATGAAGGACCTCGTCCGCCGGGTCACCGGCTCACTGAAGCGGCTGGTACGACCCGCCCGGGCCTCCCGCCCCGCGCCCGCCCCGGCCCCCCGCCCGCACCCGTCCGGCCCCACCACCCGCCGTACCGGCGGACGCCCGCTGCGTGGCGAGGACACCGTGCTCGTCCGCCCGTACGTCGTGACGGACGAAGAGTGGGCCGATCGGATCGCGCTGGTCACCCGCCTCACGCACGCCGAGGGAGCAGCCGCGTGAACGACATGCCCGACCTCGACATCGTGCATCGCGCGGGCGGGACGTTCCGGCTGCTGCCGTGGACCGGAGACGGTGGCAAGCCGGCTTACGTCCTGGGGGACGGCACCGGCCTCGTTTCCCGGATGGCCGACGACATCGAGAGCGTCCAGCTCGACATGGCGGACGAACTGCTCGACCACGCGACCGCACTGCTGGCGGACCGGCGGGTCACCGGGGCGGAGTACCGGTTCCTCGCCAACCGGCTGAGCGAGTCGCTCCGGGACGTCAGACGCATCGCGGAAAGCCGGGGAGCACGGTTGGAGGGCGATGGCGGGGCCGAGGACTCCGAGAAGGAGGACGACGACGCCGACGACGGCGAGGGGTACGCCGACGCAGACGGGCGGAGACCGTGATCGACACCCTCGGCGCCGATCCCCGGCCGCAGCCCTGGGACCAGCAGGGCCAATGAGCGGGCGCCCTGGGCAACTGCCCTTCTGAGCTGCGGTTTTCGGAGCCCGGGTGGACAATGAAAGACGGAGTTCCCGCCTCGGCGAAGACAGAGCCGCCGGAGGTGTCCGGGAACCGGAAGGGCCGGTCGGCGTCGGCCGCCACCCAGGTCGGGAGCGTACGACGCCCGGCCCGGTGTGGGGCGGGCCACGGTCCCGAGCCGGTCGGGCCGAAGACCATCTGCCCGGCCGGACGGACTCGCGAACCCGCCGGCCCGAGAGTTCGCCCCAGGCCCGCCCGGCCCACAGCGGGACGGAGGATGCGCCATGGTGATGAAGCAGGAGACGGTTCCGATGCGCGACGGATACGACATCGGCATCGGGGTCTCGATGGCGAGCGGCAGCCCCATGGCCCTCGGCGCTACAGGGCCGGTGACTCCGCCGCAGGTCGGCGGCGGGGAGACCGGTTCCTTCACCTTCCGGCGCATCGAGACGACACAGGATCTGGAGTCCGAACTCGGAGTGGGGGCGGACATCTCGGCCGGGATCGGGCTCTTCAGCGGTTCGGCCTCACTCGACTTCTCCAAGCGGTGCCGGGTCCAGTCGAGCTCTCTCACCGTGATGGTGTCGAACTCGCGGACCTTCGCCTTCGAGCAGATGGACTCGCCGGCGCTGTCGGAGGCGGCGGCGAAGCTGGTGGAGCAAGGGAAGCCACTGGAGGGGCAGTTCGGGGAGTACTTCGTGCGCGGTATCGGCACGGGAGGCCGGTTCTTCGGAGTCGTACGGATCGACACCAAAAGTGTGCAGTCGAAGATGTCGCTCAACGCCGCGCTGGAGGGCAGTTACGGAGTGACGGTCTCGGCGGAGGTGCGGATCAACATCTCGGAGGCGATGCGGAACGCTGAGGCGCGGGCGGAGGCGTTCATCCTCCACGACGGCGGCACCTTCACCACCCAGCCGCGCAGCGGAGACCCGGTGGAGCTGGTGAACCAGCTCTACGCGGCGATGGACGAGTGGACCGCCAGTGTGCGCGCCCAGCCGCGTTCGTACACGGCGACGCTGGCCCCGTACGCGATCGCGCTGGGGCCGACCCCGCCGAACATCGCCGACATCGAGAAACAGCGCAGGGTGCTGATCCGCTGCGCGAAGCTGCGGTCGCAGAGCACAGACATGCTCAACCTGCTCGACTACATCCTCGACGTCCGGCACACCGCCGAGTTCGAGTTCGCACCGGACGGGCCGGACCTGCAGGCCCTGCGGGCGGCACTCGCCGGTGACCTCGACGCGATCGAGGAGGCCGCGTCCTTCGCCATCGAGAACCTGAAGGAGGCACGCGACCCGGAGGTGTTCATGCGGGACATCCAGGGGAAGGCGGACTTCCGCCTCACCGGCCTGCCGCCGAACATGCCGAAACAGAAGGAGATCCTCGCCCCGGTCACCCCGCCACCGGCGGCGGCCAACGCGATGCCCAATCTCGTCGGTCAGATGGCGGAACCGGTCGTCGACCTGCTGGCCTGCATCAACCTTGAGGGGGTCGACCACTGCCTGAACTTCCTGGGTTCCCGGCTGGACGCGCTCGGGCTCGACCGCAGGGAACTGGGCGACTTCTTCTTCACCGTGCTCCGCAGCGGCGTCACCCCCGATGTCCGGGGCGATTCCAGCCGTCCGGGCTCGCGGATCACCTCGCAGTCCCCGGCCGCCGGGACGCCGGTGGAGCCGCTGACGACCACGACGCTGGTGGTGACCTGAGGCCCCGAACGGCGGCCGGGCGCGCCGGGAAAGGAACGACCATGTCGGCCACAGCACTGGAGCTGGGGGAGATCGTCCAGGTCGAGGTACGGGATGCGGCGGGGGTGGTGACGGACTTCTCGCACGACTACGCGGTCGATGCCTCCCGCCTGCTGCGGATCCCCTCGCTGAACATGATCCTCGCCGAAGGCAAGCCACTCACGCCGGACCTGCGGGCGGAGATCGAGGACCGGTTCGTCACGGACGGCATCCTCACCACCGTCACCGTCAATCTCGGGATGCGGGGCGACCGGGTGGACCTGGAGAACACCATCCAGCCGGGGGAGCTGCTCTTCGTGCGGATGCTCAACCCGGACGGCACCATCGACGCGAGCTCCGGCTCGTTCCCCGTGGACGGCTCCGGCAGCATCAACATGCCGTTTCTGGGCGGGGTCCTCGTCCGCGACAACCGATTCTTCGAGGCGGAGCACCAGATCGAGCAGGGGTTGCTGGATGCCCAGATCTTCACGCGGCCGCTGGTCAACGTGGGGCGCTCGGAGCTCTTCTGATCGTCCTCCCCTGAGAGGCCGGCGCCGCCGCCGGGAATGACGCGCACGCCAGGGCGCGCCACCTGCACCGGCGCCGGTGCGCGATCAGCCCCGCCCTGTCGCCCCTTCGTTCACCACTTGTCGCCGACGCGCACCTTGTCCCACTTGCTCTTCGAGATGCACAACTCGTGTGCGTCGTTGTCCAGTTCGATCTGGTAGCACTCCTGCTTGCGGTGCTCGACGCGCTTGGTGGCACCGGTCTTCACCTGGCGGCAGGACTTCTTGGTCTTACCGTTCTTCCTGGTCGTGGAGCATTCGCTGCGCGTGACCGCCTCGTCGGTGTACGTGGTGCTGCCGCGCTTGTACTCCTTCTCCGTGATCGTCCCGTGCACCGGGTCGCCGCCGCAGGCGGTCAGGAGCAGTACGGCGACGGGCGCGGCGGCCAAGGCTGCGATACGGCGGAAGGGCTGACGGTGACCGGGCATGGCGGGTCCTTCGCTGCAAGGAGTGGCACCGGGCCACGTGGGAGTCGGCGACAGGGTGGATGCGTTCCACACCATAGCGACGCACCGGACGTACGTTCGGTTCTCGGCTTGCCGAGAGTGCCGGGAGTGCACCGGCACGCCGACGCCGGTCGGAACCCCACTCCGCCGCGGGGGCGCGAGGGCGCCTCGGTGAGCCACCCGCTCCCTCCCACAGGTACGCGGCCTCGCCGCCCGTGTCTGCGCGCGGGCCGGTAGGGGGCGGTGTAGAGAGGAGTCATGTCACAGCGCCGCGTAGGGCCTCGCCGGAGGGTGCGAGCCGGCCGGGACCGGCTTCTGATCATCATCCCGATCCTGTGGATCGTCGCGGTGTCGGTGGCCGACCTTCTCTCGCCGTCCGACATCCACCTCGGGCCACTCCTCGTCGCGGCCCCGGCGGTCACCGCGTCGTTCGCAGGCCCCCGGACGGTGGGTCTGATCGCCGCGCTGGCGGTGATCTCGCAGTCGGTGATCGGGTTGGCGCGCGATCCCGACGAGCTTCTCTCCGCCAACCACGAGGCCCAGATCATCTCCCTGGTGCTGGTCGGCGTGATGCTCGTGATCTTCTGCGTACTGAGGGAGCGCAGGGCGAAGGAGCTGGCGCAGGTGCGATACGTGTCCGAAACCGCTCAACGCGTGGTCCTGCCCCCACTTCCGAAGACACTGGGCCCCCTGCGCGTCGCCTCGCTCTACCTCGCCGCGGAGGCCGAGGCCCAGATCGGCGGCGATCTGTACGCGGCGGCCCGTACCACCACCGGTACCCGGCTGATCGTCGGCGACGTGCGCGGCAAGGGGATGACCGCGGTGAACGACGCGGCGCTGCTCCTCGGAGCCTTCCGCGTCGCGGCCCACCGCCGGGCAAGCCTGGGCGAGCTGGTGAGCTACCTCGACCGGAGCGTGTGCTGGGACCTGATGGAGCCGGGCGAGAGCAGCCGTTACGGAGAAACGTTCATCACCGCCACCGTCCTGGACATCCCCGACCAGGGCGGCCGTGTCGAGATGGTCGCCTGCGGGCATCCGCCGCCGGTCGTCCTGTGCGACGGCCGACCGACGACGATGGACGTCCTCCACCCCGCGCCCCCGCTCGGCCTGGGCGAGCTGGCGCATCCGGGGTACCACGTCGACAGCTTCCCGTTCGAGCCGGGAAGCCTCCTGCTGCTGTACACGGACGGGGTCACCGAGGCCCGTGACGGCACCGGCGCGTTCTACCCGCTCGCCGAGCGCATCACCGGCTGGGTCGAGAAGGAGGCCGACGCCTTTCTCGGTCGCTTCCGGGCCGACCTGATGGAGTGGGTCGGAGGGCACCTCGACGACGACGCCGTCATGATCGTCCTGGAGCGCCCACCCGCGCCGCCGACCTGACCCGGACCATCTCCCGGATCACTCGCAGCGCCCGCACAGGAATGCCTGCCGTACGGCGGACGGGGCGTCGGCCACCCCCGGCACGGGTGCCCACCGACCTCGGTGCGCGCGGTTCCGCGGCGGACCGTACGGCGACTGCCAGGCCGGACGCCCGGTCCCGTCGGAGCCCGTGGTGCGGCGTCGTGCGCGTCGGCTCGCGAGGGGTTTTGCCGCCGAGCGGGAGCTGTCGCCGAGCAGCGGGCTCGGAAGCTCGAAGCGTGGCACGGTCGCCCACCCCGGGGCGGCGAGCCCGGCGGTGGCCCCGCATCCGGTGTCCGGTGCGGTGCGCTGGTCGTGGCCACGGCGGAAGGCGATCGGCGCGGGGACTGCGAGCGGGCGGGAGGCGGGTGCGACGACCCAGTTTCCGGACATGGAGAAACACCGATTTCAGTGAGAGAACCGCAGCGAAAAGGAGCGCGCGGCCCGACGGGGCGACGCGCGAGGGATCAGCGCTCGGGGTGTCTCACTTGGTGTACAACGGCGTGTCCTTGTCGGGGCGACCACGGATGGAGCGGGGCGCCAGCACGGTAACGGCGCACGGGTATACGGTTCCACCGGTTTTCGGGCTGCTGCGCGGCGGCGCCTCGGCGCGGCGCGGCGCATGACGGTTCGTGTAAACCGCACGTAAATACTCCCCGTAACGGTCTCAGTTGATCATGGGGAAACAGAACAGTCACTCAAGTGATCAGAAGTGGTGGTGATCTTCGTGTGCCGGCGATGAGCCGGAGTCGGTGCCCTCCCTCCCGGAGCGGCGCCGCCCCGCACGAGAGGAACCGCCGCATGTCCATACCCCGCACCCGGCGTCCAGGACCGCGCCGGACGGTGGGCCCGGTGCAGGCCACCGTCGCCGCCCTCGCCCTCGCCCTGACGCTCCCCATGACCGGTACCGCACTCGCCTCCCCGGCTTCCCCGGACCCGCAGCCCACCACCGCCACCGGGTCGGCCGCCGACCGCAGTTGGTCGGTCACGCGCTCGGCCGACGGCTACCACGTCACCCTGAAGCTGGACGAGCCGCTGCCCGTCCGCGACGCGCTCCCCGAGATCGCCGTCGACGGCGCCTCCCTCGGATACGCCCGGCAGACCACCGACGGACACACCCTCTCCCTGGTCACCACCGACCTGCGCGCCGCCCACCCGGGCGACGTCCGGGTCGCCTGGAACGGCGCCGCCGACACGGTCACCACGTCCCAGCACGCCCCCCGGGGCACCGGCCGCCGCGGCAAGCCGACCGCCACGGCCGCCTCGCTCACCGAAGCCGCCACCGCCAAGGGCCGCTACCGGGTGGCCCGCGCCGACTACGACTTCGGCGACACCGCCGTCACCCTCGGCGGGCTGAGCGACCGCAGCGCCGAACTCCGCGCCGCCGTCTGGGTACCGGCCGACGCCAAGGGCGAACGTCCCGTCGTTCTCTTCCTGCACGGCCGCCACTCCGCCTGCTGGAACGCCGACACCTCCAAGACCAACAACACCGCCTGGCCCTGCCCCGAGGGCTACCAGCCCATCCCCAGCTACCTCGGCTACGACGCCACCGCCGAGATCCTCGCCTCACAGGGGTACGCGGTCGTCTCCATCAGCGCCGACGGCATCAACGCCCAGGACGCGTCCTACACCGACGACGCCGGCACCCTCGCCCGGGGCCAGCTCGTCCTCGACCACCTCGACCTGCTCGCCCGCGCCGACAAGGGCGCCGCCCCCGGCATGAGCCGCCTGCTGAAGGGGCGTCTGGACCTGTCCAGCGTCGGGCTGATGGGCCACTCGCGCGGCGGCGAGGGCGTCGTCAAGGCCGCCCTGCTCAACGCCGGCCGCGCCCACCCGTACGGCATCGACGCCGTACTCCCGCTCGCCCCCATCGACTTCGGCCGCGAGACCCTGCCCGACGTACCGATGGCCGTCGTCCTGCCGTACTGCGACGGAGACGTCTCCAACCAGCAGGGCCAGCACTTCTACGACGACAGCCGCTACACCGGCGCCGACGACGACGTGCTCCGCTCCTCCCTCATGGTGATGGGCGCGGACCACAACTTCTTCAACACCGAGTGGACCCCAGGCGTCGCCGCCGCCCCCGCGAGCGACGACTGGTCCGCCTCCACCGACGCCGTGTGCGGCAGCGCCTCGCCCACCACGACCCGGCTGACCGCCGCCGAGCAGTCGGAAACCGGTACGGCCATCATGTCCGGGTTCTTCCAGCTCACCCTCGGCGGCCAGGACCGCTTCCTGCCCCTCTTCGACGGCAGCCAGGGCGCGTCGACCACCATCGGCGCGGCCACCGTCCACAGCGAGGCCCAGGCCCCCGGCCGCAGCCGCTCCGACATCGCCCCGCTGACCGCCCCGTCGTCCAACGTCATCATCACGGGCGGCGGCAGCGGTACCTACTGCGCGGGCTTCACCGGCCGCCCCACCATCAGCGCCCTCGGCGCCTGCACCGGCTCCACCGGCACCTCCCGCTTCCCGTCCTGGACCCCCGCCAACTACGCGGGCAACGTCGAAGCCACCCCGCTGCTCCACCTCACGTGGCCGGAGAGCGCGGACAGTACGGACACCCCCGCCCAGGCCGTGATCGAGATACCCAAGGGCTCCCGTGACGTCCGGCGCTTCGACAACCTCGCGTTCCGCGCCGCCGTCGACGAGAACGGACCGGACACCGACCTGACCGTCAAGCTCACCGACGGACGCGGCCGTACCGCCTCCGTCGCCCTCTCCTCGCTCAGCGACGCACTGAAGGCCAACCCGTCCTCCGGCACCAGCACCCTGCTGCCCAAGACCTGGCTCCAGACGGTGAACTGGCCGCTGGAGAAGGTACGCGGGGTGGACCTCTCGGACGTCCGCCGCATCACCCTGACCGCCCCCGCCACCGCCGGCGGTGTCTACCTCTCCGACGTGGCCTTCCAGACAGTCCGCGCCGGCAGCGGCGGCCCGAGCGAACTGCCGCAGGTCTCCGTGGCCGGAGTTTCGGCCGCGGAGGACGCCGGTACCGCCCCCGTCACGGTCACCCTCTCCCGCCCCTCCCGCACCCCGGTGACGGTCAACCTCCAGACCGTGGCCGGCGCCGGCACCCAACTCACCACCTCAGCCCGGAAGATCACTTTCCCGGCGCGCGCCACCTCGATGACGGTCCAGTTGCCCGTCATCGACGACACCGCCGTCCAGCCCACCGCCGACACGGTCTACAAGATCTACGTCTCGGTGCCCGTCGGCGCGGTGACCGGACAGGGCTACGCCCGGGTCACCGTCCACGACGACGAGTCCACCGTCTGACCC
>NZ_JBHWZJ010000092.1:0-22584 GCF_042728415.1 Streptomyces sp. NPDC060198
GCGCCTGCGGGTCCGGGTCAAGCACCTTCAAGTACGCCTGGGTCAGGCGGCCTTGGGGGCGTTCACGTCGGCCGGAAGGGCCTTCTTCGCGACCTCGATGAGGGCGGCGAACGCGTTGGCGTCGTTGACCGCGAGCTCGGCGAGGATCTTGCGGTCCACCTCGATGTTGGCGGCCTTCAGACCCTGGATGAGGCGGTTGTACGTCATGCCGTTCTGGCGGGCAGCGGCGTTGATGCGCTGGATCCAGAGCTGACGGAAGTCGCCCTTGCGCTTCTTGCGGTCGTTGTAGTTGTAGACCAGGGAGTGGGTGACCTGCTCCTTGGCCTTGCGGTACAGGCGCGAACGCTGACCGCGGTAACCGCTGGCGGCCTCGAGGATCGCCCGGCGCTTCTTGTGGGCGTTTACTGCCCGCTTGACGCGTGCCACTTTTAACTCCTTGCAGCGGGGCTGGTGGTTACGATGTCGACGCACCCAGCCCGGAAACGAATTGGTCCCGGTTCGATCGAGGTCGGCCTCCCGGGTTCACCGGGGGCCTGACCTCACTTGCCGAGAAGCTTCTTGATCTTCTTGGCGTCGGCCGGAGCCACGACGACCGTGCCGGTCAGCGAGCGGGTCTTCTTGGACGACTTGTGCTCCAGGAGGTGGCGCTTGCCCGCCTTCTCGCGGAGCACCTTGCCGGAGCCGGTGATCTTGAAGCGCTTGCTGGTACCGCTGTGCGTCTTGTTCTTCGGCATCGCGCCGTTATCTCCTCGTCAGTGGCGCCCCTCACGGTGCGGGCACCGCGCGATCAGGGGCGTCAGATCTCTGTGGATTCCGGGAGGACCGGGGGCCACCTGGATGGCGGCCCCGAGGTCACGACTCGGAAGGTGTCTCGGCCGAAGCCTCGACGGGTGCCTCGGCAGGAGCCTCGGCGGGTGCTTCGGCCTGCGCCTCGGACGTGCCCTCGGACTCGACGTCCTGAGTGCCGCCCTGACGCTCGGCCTTGCGGGCGGCCTGCGCCTCGCGGGCCTCCGCCATGGCTTCGGTCTTCTTCTTGTGCGGGCCCAGAACCATGATCATGTTCCGGCCGTCCTGCTTGGGGTTGGACTCGATGAAGCCGAGTTCCTCGACGTCCGAAGCGAGACGCTGGAGCAGGCGGAAGCCGAGCTCCGGGCGGGACTGCTCACGACCACGGAACATGATCGTGATCTTGACCTTGTCGCCCTGCTTCAGGAACCGGACGACGTGACCCTTCTTGGTGTCATAGTCGTGCGGGTCGATCTTCGGCCGGAGCTTCATCTCCTTGATGACCGTGTGCGCCTGGTTCTTGCGCGCCTCACGGGCCTTCATGGCCGACTCGTACTTGAACTTCCCGTAGTCCATGAGCTTGCACACGGGCGGGCGGGCGGTTGCCGCCACCTCGACCAGGTCGAGGTCGTACTCCTGTGCGAGCTCCAGGGCCTTGGCAAGCGGAACAATCCCGACCTGCTCGCCGCTGGGTCCGACAAGTCGCACCTCGGGAACGCGAATCCTGTCGTTGATGCGGGGCTCGGCGCTGATGGATCCTCCTAGGTAGCACCACGCGACTGCCTGGCAGACAGCCACGTAACGTCTGTTTCGACAGACCAACCGCGCCGGGATATGAAAAATGCCCCGGACGGGACACAGGCGGGGCTCCTGGAAATACCGGAACACCGCCGCGTGAAATCCGCGGGGCGCATCGGACGGCTCCATCGTCCGTACGGAACGATGGTGGCCGTCTGACCGGTGACCCGCCGCCCTGAGGGCGACTGGGTGGGAGATCGGAGCCTCCACTTGTGGGCCGAGCACATAGGTGTCCGGCCGGTCGTCACACAAGGTTAGCAGCCGCCGGACGGTGACGCTAATCCCGTGCCTCACGACACCTCGCACCCCCGGCCCGGCTCCCGCGCGCGGGGCCATGCGGGAGCCGCCGTATCGTGTGGGGCATGAGTGACGCCCCCAGCACCGAGAACCCCGGCTTCGACGACATGGCCCGCGACATCGCGGAGGTCCCCGCCGTCGAGGTGATCGTGACCGTCGCGGTCAACCTGATGAGCGCCGCCGCCGTGAAGCTCGGCCTGACCGAGGAAGGCGAGGAGCACAAGGACCTCGACGAGGCCCGCAAGCTCGTGCACGCCCTCGCCGGCCTGCTGGACGCCAGCACGACCGAGATCAGCACCTTCCACGCCTCGCCGCTGCGCGACGGGCTGAAGTCGCTCCAGCTGGCCTTCCGCGAGGCCTCGCTCGTACCGGACGAGCCGGGCACCGGCCCGGGCGAGAAGTACACCGGCCCCGTCTACGGCTGACGGCCGCCGGTCTGCGACGGCAGAACACGGCACCGAGCCCGCCTCCCCTCGTGGGGACGGCGGGCTCCGTGCTGCCCGGCGCTCTCCGCACGCCGCGCGTGGTGGTTTCCGTCACTCGGCTCAGGCCGTCCCCGCCTCGTCGGCCGGAACGTCGCCCGCCTCGGCGGCGCGTGCGGAGACCGGGTGCGTCAGGCGGTGGGCGAGCGCGGCGATGACGCCGCCCACGAGTGGCGCCACGATGAACAGCCAGAGCTGCGAAAGCGCGGGGCCGCCGGCGAAGATGGCGGGCCCCAGACTGCGGGCGGGGTTGACGGACGTGCCGGTCAGCGGGATGCCCACCAGGTGGATCACCGCGAGCGACAGGCCGATGGGGAGTCCGTCGAAGCCGATCACCGCGACCTTGTGGGTCACCGCCAGGACGACGAAGACCAGCAGGAAGGTCAGCACCACCTCGGCGAGGAACGCCCCGCCCTGGTTGAGGTGGACCTCCGAGCGGTCGCCGTAGCCGTTGCTGCCGAACTTGCCGTGCGTCTTCAGTCCCGGGACCTGCTTCGCCAGCAGGAAGAGCAGCGCCGCGCCCGCGATGGCGCCCACGAACTGGGCGACCCAGTAGGTGACCGCCGTACGGACGTCGATGCGCCGGGCCATCAGCATGCCGAGGGTCACCGCGGGGTTCACGTGGCAGCCGGAGATCGGGCCGAGCGCGTAGGCGAGCGCCAGCAGCACGAACCCGAACGCGAGGGCGATGCCCACCGTCCCGATGAAGTCGACGGCGAGCACCGCGGAACCGACGGCGAAGAACACCAGGAGCAGCGTCCCCAGAAACTCTGAGACAACCGTCCGCGTCTGCATACAACCACCTCGCGAAGTTCGTCCGGATTTAGTTCACTTCGCCCATTTTCGGGGCGGAGTGACGGACGCGCGCGTTGAGCCGTTCAGGTGGCGGAGGTGGCTGCCGGGGCGGACCATGCCCTGGTCCGGCGGGAGCGGTCGGTGGCCGGCGCTCGGCGGCTCGGCAGCCACCGATCCCGATCAGCGGGTGAAGAGCGGCTCGCCCGGGGTGGGCGCGTCGGCCGGCAGCAGGGCGAGGTCGAGACCCCGTACGAGCCTGGCGCGCAGCACCTCGCTGGCGGACAACGCGGAGGCCACTCGCCGAGCCGCCTCCGCGGGGACCGATTCCGGGGCGAGGACGAGCGCGAGGGTGCCGTCGGCGCTCCCGGGGCCCAGGTGGGCGCGGAGCACGGCGGGCTCGGCCGCGACGACGTCCCGTACGGCCGTGACGACGGCGGGGTCGTCCAGCGGGCCGGCACCGGTCCGGCCTTCGGCGAGGGCGCGCAGCGCGGAGCCGGACAGCTCGAAGGCGACGGGACCGGCGAGGTCCAGCACGATCGTGTCCGCCTTCTCGTGGGCGGCCGCCTGCAGCGCCTGATGGAGGGGCACGGCTACCGGGCGTGCCTGCGGGTCCCAGAGTGCCAGGGAGGCGGTGGAGGTGAAGGCGGGCAGCGCGCGCCGGTTCCCCGCCGTGAGGGTGGGGACTGCCATGTCGCTGGTCTTCTCGCGGCGCAGCCCGTTCTCGTCCTCCTCGACCTCGCCGAGAACGGCGACGACGGGCACCAGGAGCCGGGCGTCGCGGAGAGCGGCGAGCACCGGCCCGACGGCCGACCTGTCCTCGGACCAGGCGGTGAGCGCCGCCGTCAGCTCGGGGGCGGCGGTGCCGTCGTCGTCGGAGAAACCGGGGTCCGGGATGTTCTTGAGCTCCACGGGACGAGCGTAGTGGGTCCGTTTTCTCACCGGGACGACAGGTTCACCACAGGCTCCTCTCAGACGCACTTCCTAGCGTGCGGCCATGCCCCGTCTGAGAATACGCAGGTCAGTGATGTCGGCCTCGGTGACCGCGATCGTCGTGCTGGCCGGTACGGCTGCGGGCGGCGCGTATCTGACGAGCCACGCGGCGGACGGCGCGGACGACCCCGTGGCCTCGGTAGCCTCGGCCTCGTCGCGGGCTCCGTCCGCCGGGGCGGGTACACCCTCCGCGACGGCGAGCGAGGAGCCCGAAGTGGACTACGACGCAGCTGTGGCGGCGGCCGTCCGGCCGGTGGCCGGGGGCGCGCGGCTCTCGGTGGCCGTGCTGGACACGCGGAGCGGGGCGAGCGGCGCGTACGAGAGCACCGCCGGGCAGACTTTCGACACCGCCAGCATCGTCAAGGTGGACATCCTGGCCGCTCTGCTGCTGACCGCGCAGGACGAGGGCCGAGAACTGACCGCGAGTGAGCGGGCCTCGGCGGCCACCATGATCGAGAACAGCGACAACGCCTCGGCGACGCGGCTTCTCCAGGTGGTCGGTGGTGAGAGCGCGCTCGACGCGGCGAACGAACGGCTGGGACTGACCGGTACCACCGCCTCCCACGCCTGGGGGCTGACCCTGACCACGGCGGCCGACCAGGTGAAGCTGCTGGAGGCGGTCTTCGCCGAGGGATCCGACGCGAGCGGCCCGCTGTCGGCCGACTCGCGGGCGTACGTCCAGAAGCTGATGGGCCAGGTGGAGGCCGACCAGCGCTGGGGCGTCTCCGCCGCGGGGACCGACGCGCTGCTGAAGAACGGCTGGATGCCCCGGACCACCACCGGGTTGTGGGACATCAACAGCGTGGGGCGGGTCGAGTCGGGCGGAGGGACGTATCTGGTGGCCGTGCTCAGCGACGGGCACGCCACCCAGCAGGCGGGCATCAGCCTGGTCGAGGCGGCGGCGAAGGCGGCGGTGGATGCCGTCGCCTCGGCGGGCTGACCGGACGGGCCCGCGCGGTTTCGGGCGGCCTCGGCGGCTCCGGGCGGCCTCGGCGGCTCCGGGCGGCCTCGGCGGCTCCGGGCGGCCTCGCGGCCTTCGCCCGGGCGCGGTCAGCCGAACCGGGGCGCCGGGCGGTGCCTGCCGCGCCACAGCACGACGGCGCCCACCAGGAACAGGACACCCGCGACCCCTGCGGCGGGGGCGGTCCAGGCGGCCGGTCCGCCGTCGCCCGACTCGGGGTCGGGACCGGAGCCGAAGTACTTCTTGCCGTAGCCGGTGGCGGCGGCCTTGTTGTCCGCCAGGGCCGCGCCCCGGCCCGCCGCGATCGCCGCCGCCGGATCGACGATGCCGTAGCCGTGGGTGTCGTCCCGGCCACCGGACGGTGCGTCACGGGCCGTCTTCGCGAGGAGCGTCTTGATCTGCGCCGGGGTGAGGTCGGGGTGGGCGACCCGGACCAGGGCGACGGCTCCGGAGACGAAAGCCGCGGCGGCCGAGGTGCCCCACTCGATGTAGTAGTGCCGGTCCGGGTTGGCGACGACGATGTCGACACCGGGCGCGCTGACGGTGGCGTACCAGTGCCGGGTGGAGAAGGACGCGTGGGTGCCGTACTTGTCGACGGCCGCGACGGCGATGACGCCGGGGTAGGCCGCGGGGTAGGAGGTGCTGTCCCCCTTCTCCCCGCTGTTGCCCGCCGAGGCGACGACCGAGACTCCCTTGGCGAGGGCGTACTGGATGGCGTTGTCCTCGGAGGCGTCCGCGTGGGCGGACTTGCTGTCGTCGCCCAGCGACAGGTTGATGACGTCGGCGCCGTGGTCGGCGGCCCAGCGGATGCCGTCGGCCAGGGCGGTGCCCCGGGACGTGCGCGCCTTCGCCCGGGAGGTGTCGGAGGATTCGAGGATCACCCGGACCGGCAGGATCTTCGCCCCGGGGGCGACGCCGAGGACGCCGTCGCTCTGGCCGGGGCCGTTGCCGTGCCCGGCGATGATGCCGGCCATGGCGGTGCCGTGCAGGGCCCAGGCCTTGTCGCCGGGGCCCGCCCCGAAGCCGATGAGGTCCTTACCGGGGAGCACCCCGCCGGCCAGGTCGGGGTGGGTGTCGTCGACTCCGGTGTCGAGCACCGCGACGGTGACGCCCTCGCCCTCGGTGGTCCGCCAGGCCTGGTCGGTGTGGAGGGCGGCGAGGGCCCACTGCTGGTCGCGGATGGCATCGGCCCGGGCGGGGGTGGCGGGCAGCAGCGCGAGCAGCCCGGCCGCGCACACTGCGGCGAGGGCCCGGGCGGCCGCGGACCGGGCGGCGGGGACGCGGGCGCCGGGGAGACGGGTGCTCATCGCGGCTTCTCCTCCGTCAGGTCGGCGAGCGTCGCGCGCAGAGCGCGTTCCACCCCGTCGGCCACGCCCTCGGCGTCGTTGCCCAGGCCCGCCTCGGCGACGGCGGTGGTGGCACCCCGGGCCATGGCCACGGCGGCGGGCTGCGGGTCGTGGACGGCCCGTCCGTCCGCGAATCCGGAGACCGCGTACACGAGTACGGGCACCTCGGTGAGGACGTGCGTCGTCCAGCTGGCACGCTGCGCGGCCCCGAACCCCTCGGCGACGGTGCCCGCAACGGGGTACGTACGGGGCATCAGGTCCTTGCGCCCGCCGAGCTTCTGGTCGGCGAACCGGGTGCCGAGCGCCCGCATCGCTTCGGCGTCCGCCTCGGTGAAGACCATGCCGACGGTGACGACGCCGGACCGCGTCGCGTCGGTGTAGGTGGCGCGGACCGCGCGTGCGCAGCCGACCGGGCCGAGGGCGCGGACCAGCAGCGGATCGAGCGCCTCGGCGCAGTCGCCGTCGGCGGCCACCCCGAGCCGGGTCCAGACCCGGTCGGCACCGCCCGGTCCGGTCCCCTTGCCCGGGAGGGTCCGGGGGAAGAGCGTGTCGACGGGGAGGCTGTGCCAGGCGCTGCGGGCGGTGGACCAGGAGCTGTCCCCACCGGGCGAGGCCGAGGCGTCGTCGGTGAGCCAGGACCCGGCCGCCGCGCCGCCGATCAGGCCCAGCCCGAGCACGACACAGGCGGCCGCCGCGGCGGTCCTGGCCCGTTGCCGGGGCTCCGGCTTGATCGGCCGCAGCCGGGTCGTCGTCTCCATCGGCGTCTCGGGGAAGCCGTAGCGCGGCGGTACGGGGTACGCGCCGGGCTGCCGTACGCCGTACGGGGCGCCCGGCGGCGGGGTGAGGTCCACCGCGCCGACCGGCCTGCGCCAGGTGGCGGGCGGCGGCGGAACGGGGCGCGGGGCGGCGGAAGGCCGGGAGACGGGGGGCCGGGCGGGAGCGGCCGGGGGCGGGGACGCCGGGACGTGCGGCGCGGGACGCGGAGAACCGGCCGGGACGGGCCGCAGCCGGGTGGTCGTCTCGGCCGGGGTCTCCGCGGGTGCGGACGGCGGCGCGAAGGCGGACTGCGGCGCGGAGGCGGACGGCGGCGCGAAGGCGGACTGCGGCGCGGGTGCGGACTGCGGCGCGGAGGCGGACGGCGGCGGTGCGGACTGCGGCGCGGGGGGCGCGGGACGGCCCGGGCGCAGGCGCCTGGTGGTCTCGGACGGGACCTGCCCGGTGGGGGCGGCGGGCGCGGCGCCCTGCGCGGGCACCGAAGGGGCGGGGGCGGCCGGTCCGTCGGGAGGCGCGGTCGGTACGGCAGGGGGCGCGACCGGGGAAGGTGGAGCGGGCGGGGTCGCGGGCGCGGCGGCTACGGACGGCTCGGGAGCCGCGGGAACGCCCGGCGCGGCGGGGGTGCCAGGCGAGGCGGGGGTGCCAGGCGGGGCGGATCCGCCGGGCGGAGCTGGTGGGCGGGGCGGCACGGGAGCGTGCTGCGCCTCGGTACTCATCCGTCCCCCTGGTTCGCCTCGCGTACGCACCGCTCGCGGAACACGCACCCGGGCAAGCCCGTCGGTCGCCGCGTGCCGGTCACTCTACGGGCTGCGGGCGAGCCGCGGGGAACGAGCCCGTCCGGGCGTCGCGTTCGCGCCGTCCGTTCCCGGGGCGGCACAGAAACGCCGGGACCTGCGGGACGCGAAGACCGGGAACAGCGATTCTCCCGCAGCCCCTTACCGATCGGTAAGACTCTCTGGCAAGCTGCCGACATGACTGTGCGCGCCACCGACAGGGCCCGTTACGACCGGGCCACCGCCCATCTCGACGCACCGATCGCGGTGGTCGACCTGGAGGCTTTCGACGCCAACGCGGACGACCTGGTCGCCCGCGCCGGCGGGAAGCCGGTCCGGGTGGCGAGCAAGTCCGTCCGCTGCCGGGCCCTGCTGGAACGGGTGCTCGCCCGGCCTGGCTTCGCGGGGATCATGTCCTTCACCATGGCGGAGTCGCTCTGGCTGGCCCGGGCGGGCTTCGACGACGTGCTGCTCGCCTACCCCTCCGCCGACCGTTCGGCCTTCGCCGAGCTTGCGGCGGACCCGAAGCTCGCCGCCTCGGTGACGGTGATGGTGGACGACCCGGCGCAGCTGGAGCTGATCGACGCGTCGCGCGCGGGTGGCACCGAGGAGATCCGCGTCGCCCTGGAGCTGGACACCTCGCTGCGTCTGCTGGGCGGCCGGGTCAGGGTGGGAGCACTGCGCTCGCCACTGCGCTCCCCCGCCCAACTCGCCGATCTCGCACGGTCGGTGGCGCGGCGTCCGGGCTTCCGCCTGGTGGGTCTGATGGCGTACGAGGGGCACATCGCGGGAGTCGGGGACGCGGTCTCCGGGCGTCCGCTGCGGTCCCGGGCGATCCGGCTGATGCAGGCGACGGCCCGTAGGGAACTGGTGGTGCGCCGCGCCGAGGTGGTCCGCGCGGTGCGTGCGGTGGTGCCGGATCTGGAGTTCGTGAACGGTGGCGGCACCGGCAGTGTGCAGCACACCGCCGCCGAGTCCGCGGTGACGGAGATCGCGGCGGGTTCGGGGCTGTACGTCCCCCGGCTCTTCGACAACTACACGTCGTTCTCCGGCCGTCCGGCGGCGCTCTTCGCGCAGCCCGTCGTCCGCAGGCCCGGGGTGGGCGTGGTGACGGTGCTCGGCGGCGGCTATCCGGCGTCGGGCGCGGCGGGTGCGGACCGGCTCCCCGTCCCGTATCTGCCGCAGGGGCTGCGCTACGACCCGCAGGAGGGGCCGGGCGAGGTCCAGACGCCGCTGCTGGGGTCGGCCGCCGACGATCTGCTGATCGGTGACAAGGTGTGGTTCCGGCACGCGAAGGCGGGCGAACTGTGCGAGCGGTTCGACGCGTTGCAGCTGATCGAGGGTGACCGGATCACCGCCACCGTACCGACGTACCGGGGCGAGGGGCAGACCTTCCTCTGACGAGCCGCCCGCCCGCGTCCACCCGGCTGTGGCAGGCTCGGGATCTCGACCGCGGCGGTGAAGGAGTGCGGCCATGCCCCAGTACACGGCGTCCGTAGGGGTGGCCGGTTTCCGGTTCGACGGGTTGCGGGAGTTGCTCGGGCGGGCCGGGCCGGCGCGTTCGGGGGACGAGCTGGCGGGAGTCGCGGCGCGGAGCGACACGGAGCGGACGGCGGCCCGGATCGCGCTGGCCGAGGTGGAGCTGCGGGCCTTCCTCGAAGACCCGGTGGTGCCCTACGAGGACGACGAGGTCACCCGGCTGATCGTCGACACCCACGACACCGGGGCGTTCGCGCCGGTCGCCGGGATGACGGTCGGCGAGTTCCGCGACTGGCTGCTCTCCTACCGGGCGACCCCAAAGGTGCTCGCCGCGCTGGCACCGGGGATCACCCCGGAGATGGCCGCGGCGGTGAGCAAGCTGATGCGCAACCAGGACCTGATCCAGGTCGCCCGGGCGTGCACGGTCGTCACCCGGTTCCGGAACACGATCGGGCTGCCGGGGCGGCTGTCGGTGCGCCTCCAGCCCAACCACCCCACGGACGATCCCCGGGGCGTCGCCGCATCGGTACTCGACGGGCTGCTGTACGGCTGCGGGGACGCGGTCATCGGCATCAACCCGGCGTCCGACTCCCTCGCCGCGGTGACGGATCTGCTGCGGCTGACGGACGAGATCCGGCAGCGGTACGCGATCCCGACGCAGACCTGCGTCCTCACCCACGTGACCCGGACGATCCAGGCGATCGAGCGGGGCGCACCGGTGGACCTGGTCTTCCAGTCCGTCGCCGGGACCGAGGCCGCCAACCGGGCGTTCGGCATCGATCTGGCCCTGCTCGCGGAGGCACACGACGCGGGGCTCTCGCTGGGCCGGGGCGAACTGGGCGACAACGTCATGTACTTCGAGACCGGTCAGGGCAGCGCGCTCTCCGCCGACGCCCACCACGGCGTCGACCAGCAGACGCTGGAGGCCCGCGCCTACGCGGTGGCCCGCCGGTTCCGTCCGCTGCTGGTCAACACGGTGGTCGGCTTCATCGGCCCGGAGTACCTCTACGACGGCAAGCAGATCGTCCGGGCGGGCCTGGAGGACCACTTCTGCGGCAAGCTGCTCGGTCTGCCGATGGGCGTCGACGTCTGCTACACCAACCACGCCGAGGCCGACCAGGACGACACGGACAACCTGCTCACGCTGCTCGGCGTGGCGGGCTGCACCTTCGTGATGGGCGTCCCGGGCTCGGACGACGTGATGCTGAACTACCAGTCCACCTCCTTCCACGACGCGTTGTACGTACGGTCGGTGCTGGGACTGCGTCCCGCGCCGGAATTCGAGGCGTGGCTGGAGCGGATGGGGATGTACGACTCCGAGGGCCGAGTGGTGGCGCCCGTCGCGCACAGTCCGCTGGTCTCCGGACTCGCCGCGATGATCGGGGAAGCGTGACGGGCCCCGAGGAGCGCCGGAGCCCCGATCCCTGGGAGCCGCTGCGGCTCCACACCCCGGCCCGGGTGGGGCTCGGGCGGACGGGCCACGGGCTGCCGGTGCGGCATCTGCTGGAGTTCCAGGCGGCGCACGCCCAGGCGCGGGACGCGGTGCACCAGGCGGTGGATTTCGCAGCTCTGCGGCCGGGTCTCACGGGCCATCCGGTCGCCGAGGTGCGCAGCGCCGCCCCGGACCGCGCGGCCTATCTGCGCCGCCCGGACCTGGGCCGGCGGCTGCACCGGGAGGACGGGCCGCGTCTGGCGGGACTGCCCGGCGGCGGGACGCTGGTGGTGATCGCGGACGGGCTCTCGGCCACCGCGGTACAGCGCCACGCGCTGCCGTTGCTGGACGAGCTGGTGCCGCTGCTCACCGGCGAGGGCGGCGGGGCCGGCGGGGGCCGCGAGTCGGTCCCGGTGGTCCTCGCCTCCCAGGCGCGGGTGGCGCTCGGGGACGAGATCGGGGAACGGGTGGACGCCCGGCTGGTGCTCGTCCTCATCGGCGAACGCCCCGGGCTCAGCGCCGCCGACAGCCTCGGCGTCTACCTGACCTACGCGCCCCGGACCGGGCGGCGGGACGCGGAGCGCAACTGCGTCTCCAACATCCACCCTCCTGCCGGGCTCGGCTACCGGGCGGCCGCGCGCACGATCGCCTCGCTCGCCGAGGGCGCGGAGCGGCTCGGGCTCTCGGGGGTGGCACTGAGCGGGGAGGAGCCGGGCGGCCCGGCGGCGTTGGCTCCCCCCGGCCCGGGCTCGTGAAGTCCAGCGGGACGGCGCGCGGGCGGGAGCGCCCTACTCGCGGCCGACGGTCACCAGCTCCGCCTCGTAGGCGAGGATGACGAGTTGCACCCTGTCGCGGGCGTCGAGTTTGGAGAGCAGGCGGGTCACGTACGTCTTGGCGGTGGCGCCGCTGATGCACAGGTTCTCGGCGATCTCGGCGTTGGTCAGGCCGCTGCCGATGAGGGTGAGTACCTCACGCTCGCGGTCGGTGATGCCTTCGAGGCGGCGCGCAGGGGCGGGCGATACCGCCGTGGAGAAAGGCCGGGCGGCGAACTCGGCGATCAGACGGCGGGTGACACCGGGCGCGATGAGGCTGTCCCCGGCGGCGACGACGCGCACGCGGCGAGGATGTCGTGCAGTGCCATGTCCTGCGCCGTGGTCGGCATGGGGATCGGCGCCGTGCTGCGGCACGCCGGAACGTCGATCGTGGCGGGCGTCGTCGTCCTGCTGCCGGCACCCTTCCTCTTCAACGAGGACCACCGCTGGTCGGCCGTCCTCGACCACGCCCTCCCGATGAGCGCGTGGTACCGCCTGATGGAGATCCCCTTCACCCCGCCGGTCCCCTACCCATGGACGTCCACCGGCGCCTGGATCGTCTACGCCGCCTGGGCCCTGGGGGCGGCGGCCCTCACCGGGACGGTCGTACACCGGCGGGACCAGTAGTCCGACCGGCCCACGACGGCCGGGCCGGTCGTCCCCACGCCCGTTCGCCCACCGCCCCTCAGCCCGTACACGCCGTCAGCGAGAGCAGGTCGCGGGCGGGTCCGGCGGGGCGGTGCCCGGTGGGCCAGACGGCCC
The DNA here is from genome assembly GCF_042728415.1 of Streptomyces sp. NPDC060198. NCBI lineage: Bacteria > Bacillati > Actinomycetota > Actinomycetes > Kitasatosporales > Streptomycetaceae > Streptomyces > Streptomyces sp. NPDC060198. The sequence goes on from NZ_JBHWZJ010000092.1 coordinate 12,488, forward strand.
GCAGCTGACGCCGCAGGCGTACGCCGGCGAGCTGGACGGGGACCAGTCGGCGGGCGGAGAGTTCCTCGCCGAGGGCCAGTTCGCTCAGGACGCACGGTCCGGCGCCGCTCTCGGCCGCGCTCTTCACGGCGGTCGTGGAGGAGAGTTCGAGGAGCGGCTGGGCCAGTCCGCCGTGGCCGGCGAGGGCGGCGTCCAGGACCTGGCGGGTGCCGGAGCCCCGCTCGCGGAGGATCAGCGGGGTCGCGGCGAGCTCCTGCGGGGTCAGAAGGGTACGGCGGCGGGCCCAGGGGTGGACGGGGGCGACGACGACCACCAGGCGGTCGTGGGCGACGACCGTGCCGTCGAGCCCCTCCGGAGTGGTGAGACCCTCCACGAATCCGAGGTCGGCCTCACCGAGGAGGAGTCGGCGGGCCACCTGTTCGGAGTTCCCTGCGAGCAGCGAGACGGCGGTGTCGGGGCGTTCGGCGCGCAGTGCGATCAGCCAGCCCGGCAGGAGGTACTCGGCGATCGTCATGCTGGCCGCGACCCGCAGCCGGGAGTCCCGCCGGTCCCGGAGTGCTTGGGCGCCCGCGTCGAAGGCCTCGGCCGCCTCGACGATCCGGCGGGCCCAGTCGGTGACCAGCGCGCCCGCGTCGGTGAGTGTGGAGCCGCGGGGCGATCGGTCGAGCAGGGCGACCCCGAGTTGCCGTTCCATCGTGCGGACCCGGCCGGAGGCGGCGGGCTGGCTGATGCCGAGGTCCTTGGCGGCGCGGCCGAGGCTGCCGTGGCGGGCGACGGAGAGCAGCAGTTCCAGCGCCCCGAGGTCGGGGACTCGATGGGACAAGGGCATACGGGCGGGGTCGTCGGCGAGGTGGGGCATAACGTCAGCTTATGACCTCATAGACACGAAGTGTCTGGTGGGGTGGTGTGCGCGGGAGATAATCATGTAATGGCCATCCATGAGCGGACCCTGATCCGGCCGCCGATCACGCGTCCCGGCATCCCGGGTTCTGACGCCGCGCACTCCGACGCCCCGCGCATGCCGTCGCTGCGGCACTTCGGACCGAACTGGTACGCGACGGTGATGGGCACCGCGATCCTCGCGAGCGCCGGTGAGGCGCTCCCGGTGGACGTCCCCGGGCTGCGCGGCGCGTGCACCGTCGTCTGGGCGTTCTCCGCCGTCCTGCTGGTGGCCGTGCTCACCGCCCGTACCGGGCACTGGCTCCATCACCGGGACCAGGCCCGGACCCATCTGCTGGACCCGGCGGTCGCCCCGTTCCTCGGCTGTCTGCCGATGGCGCTGCTCTCGGTGGGCGGCGCCACGATGGTGGCCGGAACGCCGGTGCTGGGTGAGCGGGCCGCGCTCGTGGTCGACGCGGTGCTGTACACGGCGGGCTCGGTGCTGGGGCTGGCCGTCGCGGTGACCGTGCCCTACCTGATGGTGGTGCGCCACCGCATCGACGTCGGCAGCGCCGCCCCCGCGTGGCTGCTGCCGCTGGTCCCGCCCCTGGTCTCCGCCTCGCTCGGCCCGCTGCTGATCCGGCATCTCCCGGCCGGCCAGGGACGGGAGGCGCTGCTCCTCGGCTGCTATGCGATGTTCGGGCTCACGCTGCTGGCGACCCTCGCCGTGCTGCCCCTGGTCCTGGCGCGGCTGCTGCACCACGGGCCGCTGCCCCTCGCGCTGACGCCGACGCTCTTCCTGGTGCTGGGGCCGCTCGGCCAGTCGACCACCGCCGTGAACCAGCTGGCCGACGTGGCGCCGGGCGCGGTGGGCGCCCCGTACGCGACCGGGCTCGGGGCGCTCGCGGTGCTCTACGGGGTGCCGGTCATGGGCTTCGCGCTGCTCTGGCTGGCCCTTTCGACGGCCCTCACCGTGCGCGCACTGCGGGCCGGGATGGGCTTCGCGATGACGTGGTGGGGCTTCACCTTCCCGCTCGGCACCTGTGTCACCGGGGCGGCGGGTCTGGCCCGCCACACCGGGCTGCACGCCTTCGGCTGGCTGGCCGAGGCGCTCTTCGTGTGCCTGGTGGCCGCGTGGGCGGTGGCCGGGGCACGTACCGTACGGGGGCTGCTCGGCGGCGCGCTCCTCGCGCCGCCCGCACCGGTGCGGCCCACCGTGACGGCGTGAGCACCGAGCCGTAGCCCCGGCCCCCTCAGCGGCGGGAGTCGTAGGTGGCGTCGATGTGCTCGGCCACCGCGACGACCAGCAGCCGGGTGCCGGGCAGGGTGGCCCGCCAGCGGTGGCGTACCCCACCGGAGAGGAAGAGCGTGTCGCCGCGGTCCAGGCGGTAGGCCTGGCCCTCCGCCTCCACCTCGACCGCGCCCTCGACGACGTACATGAGCTCGTCGTTGCGGTGCTGGAACTCGCGGCCGAGGTCCTGCTCCCCGATGAACTCCAGGGCGCTGAGCTGGTGGCGTCCGCGCACCACCCGGCGGGCACCGTCCTCGTCGCCGCCGCGCACCACGTCCACGGCGCGCGCCGAGTCGGCGGCCTCGCGCAGCTTGGCGGTGGTGGTCTCCAGCGCCTCGGCGACCCGGGTGAGCGACTGCGCGCTGGGCCGGGCCCGCTCGTTCTCGATCTGGCTGAGGAAGGGCACCGAGAGGCCGCTGCGCGCGGCCACGGCGGCCAGCGTGAGCCCCAGGGTTCTTCGGCGCCGGCGCACGGCGGCGCCCACCCGCAGTGCTTCCTTCTCGTCCTTCTCGCCCATGTCCGCTCCCTCCCGCCCGGCCATCCTCCCGGCTGCCAGCACCTTACGCACATGGTTGCGCGATTCCCTCACCGAGGAGAAGTTCCGGCAACGCGCGGGGGGTGGCCCCCGCCTTTCGGCGTTGACCACCCCTGACCTGCGCGGACGCGGATTCGTGACTACTGCGGCGCCATGGTGTCCACGATGGACGGATGGGCGTCCATCCAGGACTTCACGGCTTCCTCCTCGTGACCGGTACCGGCCTTGGCGATGCCGTTCTCCAGTCCGGCGAGCTGGTCCTCGCTCAGCTTGAAGTCCTTGAACCACTTCGTGAGCTGCGGGTAGTTCTCCGGGAACTCCTTGCTCGCGACCGTGTGCAGCCGGTCACCGGTGCCGAAACCCTTCTTCGGGTCCGCCAGCTTGGTGAGGTCGTACTGGTCGTACGCCCAGTGCGGGGTCCAGAGCACGACCGCGATGGGCTCCTTCTTCGCGTACGCCCGCTTCAGCTCGGCGAGCATGCCGGGGGTGGAGGAGTCGACGACCTCGTACTCCTTGTCCAGGCCGTAGGCCGGCAGCACGTCGTTCTTCAGGTTCTCCATGGTGGCGGTGCCGGGCTCGATGCCGACGATGCGCCCCTTGAACTGCGAGGACTTGCCCTTGAGGTCGGCGAGCGTCTTCACGTCCTTGACGTAGGAGGGCACCGCGATCTCGATGGAGGTGGGGCCGTACCAGGAACCGACGTCGGTCAGGTCGTTCTTGTACTTCTTCCAGTAGTTCGCCTGCGTGTACGGCAGCCAGCCGTCGAACTGGACGTCGATCTGGCCCCGCGACATCGCCGCGTACATCGGTCCGACCTCGAACTGCTTGAGGTTGATGGTGTAGCCGCGCTGCTCCAGGACCGCCTTCCACAGGTAGGTGGCGGCGATGTCCTCCTCCCACGGGAACCAGGCGACGTTCAGGGCGCGGTCGCGCTCGTCCTTGCCGTCGGCGGCCTTGGACGCCTTCGCCGACGGGGTCCACTTCCCGGCGGCGTCCGGATTGGCCTTCAGCCAGGTGCGGACGGCGTCCTGCTCCTTGCCCGCGCCGGCCTTCTGGATCTCGGCCTCCAGGCTGGTGAGCTGCTTCTCGCTCATCGAGAAGTTCTTCAGCCAGGACGCGGCCTCGGGGTTGTCGGAGGCGAAGCCCTTGCGGGAGAGCGTGTGGACGCCGTCGCCCTTGCCCCAGAGGTTCTTGGTGTCCTTGAGCTTCGTCAGGTCGTACTGGTCGTAGGCCCAGTGCGGCGACCAGAGCGGAACCACGATCGGTTCCTTCTTGGCGTACGCGCGCTTCAGCTCGGCCAGCATCGAGGGCGTGGAGCCGTCGACCACCTTGTACTCGCCGTCCAGGCCGTAGCCCGGCAGGATCTTGTCCTTCAGGAGGGCCGACTCACCGGCGCTCGGCTCGATGCCGACGATCCGGTTCTTGAACGAGGCGCCCTTGCCCTTGAGGTCGTCGAGGGTCTTGACGTCCTTCACGTAGCTGGGGACGGCCAGCTCCAGCGAGGTGGGGCCGTACCAGGAACCGAGGTCGTCCAGGCGGTCCTGGTACTTCTTCCAGTAGCTGGCGTGGGTGACCGGAAGCCAGGAGTCGGTCTCGAAGTCGATCTGGCCGTTCGCCATGCCGGTGTACAGCGCCCCGGCCTCGTACTGCTTGACGTCGACCTCGAAGCCCTGACGCTCCAGCAGCTCCTTCCACAGGTACGTGGAGGCGATGCCCTCGTCCCAGGGGATGTACCCCATGCTGATCTTCTTGCCCGCGCCGACGGACGAGGAGGACGCGGCGGTGGCGGAGGACCCCCCGCCGCCGAAGACGCCCATGCCGCCGGCGACGAGCGCGAGGATCACCACGCCGGTGAGCGCGACGGCGCCCTGCGGACGGTAGTTCCAGAGCTTCGGGCCACCGGCCAGGGCCTGGGCCTTGGCGAGCGCCCGGCGGCCCAGCGGGGAGACCTCGCGCCCCAGCGCGCCCGTCATCCGGTCCAGGTACATGGCGAGGATGACGATGGAGATGCCCGCCTCGAAGCCGAGGCCCACGTCGACGTTGCCGATGGCGCGGTAGACGGACCCACCGAGGCCACCGCCGCCGACCATGCCGGCGATGACCACCATGGACAGGCCCAGCATGATGACCTGGTTGATGCCCGCCATGATCGTGGGCAGCGCCAGCGGGAGCTGCACGCGCAGCAGGGTGTTGCGGGAGGTGGTGCCGAACGCCTCGGCCGCCTCGACGAGTTCGCCGTCGACCTGGCGGATGCCGAGTTCGGTCATCCGGACGCCCGGAGGCAGCGCGAAGATGATGGTGGCGATGATGCCCGGGACGACACCGACGCCGAAGAAGATCACGCCGGGGATCAGATAGACCATGGCGGGCATGGTCTGCATGAAGTCCAGCACCGGCCGGGTCACCGCGCTGACGTTCTTGGACCGGGAGGCCCAGATGCCGAGCGGGACCGCCAGGACCAGCGTGACGATGGTGGCGACGAGCACCAGGGTGAGGGTGTCCATCGCCTCGTCCCACAGCTCGACGGAGTCGATGAGGGCGAATCCGACGAACGCGAGGACACCTGCGGGCAGTCCGCGCAGCCACCAGGCGATGACGGCGACGATGCCCGCGAAGAGCAGCGGGGCGGGGGCGGAGAGGACGGCGGCGATGCCGTCGAACATGCCGCTGACGATCGAGCTGATGGCGTCGAAGAGCCAGGCGAGGTGGACCTGCAGCCAGTCGACCGCGGAGTTGACCCATTCGCCGAGAGGAAGCCTAAACACGGGCCACCTTCTTCGCGGTGAGGCCCTCGGTGTCGGCGTCGTCCGCTCCGGCGGACTTCGCGGCGGGCGCGGTGTCCTCGGCGGCGGGCATCGGTGCGACGGGCTTCATCGGTTCGCCCAGTACGGCGAGGAGCCGTTCGCGCGGGACCACCCCCACGAGCCTGCCCCGCTCGTCGGTCACGGCGACCGGGGTGCCGCTCGACGCGCACGGGGTGAAGAGCTCGATGATCGGCGTGGACTCGGCGACGGTGGCCGGGGCCGCGTCCAGCACGTCCTGCGGGGTGCGCAGTTCGGTGCCGTCCTCGGTCGTGGAGCCCATGACGGTGTGCGCTTCGGCCATGATGGCGCCGGCGGTCAGCACCCGGGCGCGGTCGACGTCCTGGGTGAAGGAGGCGACGTAGTCGTTGGCCGGGGTGACGAGGATGTCCTCGGCGGTGCCGAGCTGGACGATCTCGCCGTTGCGCATCACCGCGATGCTGTCGCCGAGGCGCATGGCCTCGTTGAGGTCGTGGGTGATGAAGACGATGGTCTTCTTCAGGCGCTTCTGGAGTTCCAGGAGCTGGTCCTGCATGTCCCTGCGGATCAGCGGGTCCAGCGCGCTGAAGGACTCGTCCATCAGCAGCAGGTCGGCGTCGGTGGCCAGCGCGCGGGCCAGCCCGACGCGCTGCTGCATGCCGCCCGACAGCTCGTCGGGCCAGGACTTCTCCCAGCCGCCGAGCCCGGTCAGCTCCAGCGCCTCGGCGGCGCGCTTCTCGCGCTCGGCCTTGGCCACGCCCTGCACTTCCAGGCCGTACGCGGCGTTCTCCAGCACACTGCGGTGCGGGAAGAGCGCGAAGTGCTGGAAGACCATGCTGATCCTGGACGAGCGGACGTGGCGGAGCTCGCGCGGAGTCAGCGAGGTCAGGTCCTGGCCGTCGAAGAGCACGCTTCCGGCTGTGGGGTCCAGCAGTCCGTTGAGCATCCGCAGAAGCGTGGACTTGCCCGAGCCCGAGAGACCCATCACGACGAAGATCTGCCCCGGTTCCACGGTGAACGACGCGTCGATCACCGCTGCGGTCGTTCCGTCGGCGCGCAGCTCGTCACGGCTCGCGCCGGCTTCGAGTTTCTCCACGGCCTGATCGGGTCGTCTGCCGAACACCTTGTACAGGTGTTCGGCCTGCAGCCTTGACACATACACCTCGCGGGTTGAACCGGAAACGGTCCACCACCCCCGCCGGCGGACCGTGGAGCGGCACGGAGTCTGCCCGCATGGCACGTACACAAGTTGAAATTTGGACGTGATCCGCTCCGGTGCCGCGCCTGCCCCCGCTTATGGGGAGCAAACACGGATGTGACCGGGGTCACTCGCCGGCCCGGAACCAGGACGGGTACGGGTACGTCGGCCCGGGCCGGTGTCAGTGCCGTGGGGCATGATCGGGGGGTGACGCGACGCCTGATGCTCCTCGACACCGCCTCCCTGTACTACCGCGCCTACTTCGGCGTGCCGGACTCGGTGCGCGCACCGGACGGCACCCCGGTCAACGCGGTGCGCGGACTGCTGGACTTCATCGGCCGGCTGGTCCAGGACCACCACCCCGACGACCTGGTGGCCTGCATGGACGCGGACTGGCGGCCGGCCTGGCGGGTCGAGCTGATCCCCACGTACAAGGCGCACCGGGTGGCGGTGGAGACCCCGGCGGGCCAGGCCGACGTGGAGGAGACTCCGGACACCCTCGCCCCGCAGGTCCCGGTGATCGAGGCGGTGCTGGACGCGGTGGGCATCGCCCGCGTGGGCGTCGCCCCGTACGAGGCGGACGACGTCATCGGCACGCTCACCGGCCTGGCGAAGGGGCCGGTGGACATCGTGACCGGCGACCGGGACCTCTATCAGCTGGTGGACGACGAGCGCGAGGTCCGGGTGCTGTACCCGATCAAGGGCGTCGGCACGCTCCAGGTGACCGACGAGGCGGTGCTGCGCGAGAAGTACGGCGTGGACGGCCGGGGTTACGTCGACCTGGCGCTGCTGCGCGGCGACCCCAGCGACGGTCTCCCCGGTGTCCCCGGCATCGGCGAGAAGACGGCCGCGAAGCTGCTGGACGCCTACGGGGACCTCGCCGGCATCATGGCCGCCGTGGACGACCCCGCGGCGAAGCTGACGCCCTCGCAGCGCCGGCGGCTGGACGAGGCCCGGGGTTACGTCGCCGTCGCGCCGAAGGTGGTGCGGGTCGCCGGGGACGTACCGCTGCCGGCGTTCGACCCGGTGCTGCCCCGCGAGGCACGCGACCCGGTGGCCCTCTCGGAGCTGGCCGAGCGGTGGGGTCTGCGCGGGGCGCTGCAACGGCTCCTGTCGGCGCTGCACTCCTGAAGGGCCCGCCCACCCTCCCGCCCTTCCACAGGAAGCCGTGGTTTCCTGGCAGCAGGCGCCCGTCCGGGTGCCTGGACGGGCGCGGTAAGCCCCGGGAGCACGTCGCGCGCACGCATTGCTTACGGGACCGGCCGCGCCCCGACCACCCGAGCGGTGCTAGCTTAGGTAGACCTAAGTTCTTCGGGTCCCCCGGGTGCCGCATCCCCGTCCCCCGGGTCCCGCCCGTTCCAGCACAGGGAGATCCACGTGGCGCGTCCGACGCGGCAACCGCCCAAGGGCAAGGGTGCGCAGGTCGTGCGCACCGAACAGATCACCCCCCACATGGTGCGGGTGGTCCTGGGAGGCGAAGGCCTCGCCTCCTTCGACACCGAAGGCTTCGCCGATCATTACGTGAAGCTCTGCTTCGCACCCGAGGGCGCCGACTACGCGCACCCGTTCGACATGGCGGCGATCCGCGAGTCCTACCCGCGCGAGCTGTGGCCGACCACGCGTACGTACACCGTGCGCTCCTGGGACCCGGCCACCCGTGAGCTCGCGATCGACTTCGTGGTGCACGGCGACGAGGGTCTGGCCGGTCCGTGGGCCGCGAAGGCCTCCGTCGGCGACTGGATGACGCTCCTCGGTCCGGGCGGCGGCTACGCCCCGCAGGAGACGGCCGGCTGGCACCTGCTGGTGGGCGACGAGAGCGCGATTCCGGCCATCGCCGTGGCGCTGGAGCAGATGCCCGCCGACGCCCGGGGCCACGTCTTCGTCGAGGTGTCCGACGCTTCGGAGGAACAGAAGGTGACCGTTCCCGCCGGGGTGTCGGTGAACTGGCTGCACCGGGGCGAGCGCCCGGTCGGCGAGCCGGTCACCGCCGCCGTGCTGGGGCTGGACTTCCCGGAGGGCGAGGTGCAGGCGTTCGTCCACGGCGAGGCGGGCTTCGTCAAGGAGATCCGCCGCTACCTGCGGGTGGAGCGCCAGATCCCGCTGGACCAGCTGTCGATCTCGGGCTACTGGCGTCTCGGCCAGAACGACGACGCCTGGCGCGCCGTCAAGCGCGAGTGGAACGAGCAGGTCGAGCGCGAGCAGGAGAGCGGCACCGCCTCCGCCTGACCGAGCTGCACCGCGGGAGCCCCGGCCGTCCCAGGACGACGGCCGGGGCTCCTTCGCGTCCGGAGACCCGCGGACGTCCCGCCAACGGCCGGCGGTCCGTGGAAGGATTTCCGCACCGGTTCCGCTTCGGCCCCGGCAGGCACCGATCACCCGAAGGGCCGACATTTCGCACGGGCGACCAATCCGAACGGCCCGCGGTTCCGAATCAGTGGGGAGTCCATGACTTTCCTGGGAGGAAGCCGCGTTGAAAGAAGCCGTGTACATCGGCCCCGTGCCCTCGGCCGGACCCGATCTCCAGGACCTCCTGGTCCAGGTCGCCCGGGGGGACCAGGACGCCTTCGCCCAGGTCTACGACACCGTCTGCGGGCCGGTCCTGGGCCTGATCCGTACCGTCCTGCGCGACCCCGCCCAGTCCGAGGAGGTCGCCCAGGAGGTGCTGGTGGAGGTGTGGCGGACCGCGCCGCGCTACCAGCCGTCCCGCGGCAGTGCCATGAACTGGGTCCTGACGCTCGCCCATCACCGGGCCGTGGACCGGGTCCGCTCCGCGGAGGCGTCCGCGGCGCGTGAGCACCGGGCCGCCCTGCTGGACCGCACACCGGCGTACGACGAGGTCACCGAGCAGGTCGAGTCCCGGCTGGAGCGCGAGCAGGTCCGCCGCTGTCTGCGGACCCTGTCCGAGCTGCAACGCGAGTCGGTGACCCTGGCCTACTACCGGGGCCTGACCTACAGCGAGGTCGCCGAGCTCCTCGGCGCACCGCTGGGAACCATCAAGACGCGGCTGCGTGACGGTCTGATCCGGATGCGCGACTGCCTGGGGGTGAACGCATGAGCACCACGGCGGAACTGCACACGCTCACCGGCGCGTACGCGCTGCACGCCCTCCCCGAGGACGAACGTCATGCCTTCGAGCGTCACTTGGCCGAATGCGGTGCCTGCGCGCAGGAGGTGGCGGAGCTCTCCGCCACCGCGTCCCGGCTCGCCCTCGCGGTCTCCGCGACTCCCCCGCGCGACATGCGCGAGGAGGTGCTGCTCCGGATCACGACCGTGCGTCAGGAGGCGCCGGGGCACGGCGTTCTGGGCGGTGCCCCCGCCCGTGCCGGGGGGGGCGGGCCGGGGGACCCGGGACCCCCGGGCCCCCGCCCGGGGGGCGCCCCCCCCCCCCGCGGGGTGGCGGGGGGGGGCGAACCC